>CAYUUH010000140.1:0-3510 GCA_964447855.1 uncultured Methanosarcinales archaeon
TAAGGATGAATAAGATAAGGATAATTGCAGTGGGAAAGATAAAAGAAAGAGCATTGAATGAATTAATCAATGAATACCTCAAGAGGCTGAGGCCTTTGGCAGACATCAATATCATCGAGCTAAAAGATGAGGGTATTGCAAAAGAGGCAGAAAAGCTCTCGAAATATCTTGAGCCCAGGACATTTATCCTTGACCCTAACGGAAAACAGATGCCTTCATAAGAGTTCGCATGATTCCTAAAAAAGCAGTATGAAGAAATAACCTTCATAATTGGAGGCCCTGAAGGGATATCAGAATCAATAAAGTCAAAAGCAAATCTTATTTCTGTCTCAAAGATGACTTTTACACACGAGATGTGCAGATTGTTCTTGATAGAGCAAGTCTACAGGGCTTATATGATAATAAATAACAAAAAATATCACAAATAGTTTACTTCTTTCTCTTAGCCCAGGCCTTAAGACGCAATGCATTCAGCTTGATAAACCCGATTGCATCTGTCTGGTCATAGCCTCCTAGCTCATCCATTGATGCAACTTTAGCATCATAGAGGCTGTTAGCGCTTTCACGGCCTTTGACATCTACATTGCCCTTATACAATGATAAATGCACTTTTCCAGAAACATTCTCCTGTGACTTGTCAATCATTGTCATCAAAAGTTCCATCTCAGGCGCATACCAGAACCCGAAGTAGATAAGCTGTGAAAACTTAGGCGTCAATGAGTCGCGTATAGCCATCACTTCCCTGTCCATTGTAAGGCCTTCTATATCTAAGTGGGCCTTTCTTAGCACAGTTCCAGCAGGAGTTTCATAAACTCCGCGTGATTTCATACCGACAAACCTGTCTTCAACCATATCAATTCTTCCAACGCCATTCTCACCAGCAACCTTATTTAGATAACTAAACATTTTCAAAGGCTCTGTCTCAGTGACTTTGTGAGTCTTATCCTCTACTTTTACAGGAACTCCTTGCTTAAACTCAATCATAATCTCAGTTTCCTTATCAGGAGCTTCTTTTGGCGATTTTGTCATCTGGAAAGCTTCCTCTGGCAAGGTGTACATCGGGTCTTCTAAGACTCCAGCCTCATAACTAATGTGCATTATGTTTGGGTCTGAGCTGTATGGAGCCTTTTTTGTTACCGGGATAGGTATGTCATGCTGCTTTGAATAATCAATCATATCGCTTCTTCCCTTGAACTGAGCCAAAAACTCCTTGTCCTTCCATGGGCTGATAATCTTTACATTAGGCATCAATGTATAGTAAGTCATCTCAAACCTTACCTGGTCATTGCCCTTGCCTGTTGCTCCATGCGCAACAATATTTGTCTTCTCTTTCTTTGCAATCTCAATATGTTCTTTTGCAATCAAAGGCCTTGCCAATGATGTGCCAAGCAGATATTTTCCCTCGTAGATTGCGTTTCCTTTTATTGCAGGGAACACAAAGTCCTGGATGAACTCCTTTTTAAGGTCTGAAACATAGACTTTTGATGCTCCAAGCTTCATGGCTTTTTTCTTAGCAGCCTCAAAATCTTCCTGCTGGCCGACATCTGCAAGATAGCATACAACTTCATAGCCCTTTTCCAGGAGCCATTTCAATATTACAGATGTATCTAGTCCGCCTGAATATGCAAGTACAACTTTTTCTTTTGCCATTTTATTCTAATCCCTCATTTTCGTTAAACCCTAGCATTAAATTCATGTTCTGGACAGCTTGCCCAGATGCGCCTTTTAACAGGTTGTCAATTGTTGATACAACAACCAACTGGTTGTTTTCGTCAATCTCAAACCCTCCGATATAGCAGTAATTCGTTTTCTGCGTGTCCTTTACTTCAGGGACCTTGTCTTTCAACACTTTTACAAATGCGCAGTCCTTGTAAAACTCTTCATAGAGCTTGGTTACTTCTTCCTTGCTTATCTCTTTCTTTAATAGTATATGTGCTGTGCACATCATGCCCTGGAATGTGTCAATCACATGGGGCGTAAATGATATTTTTGGCTTGATGAACTGGGAAATCTCATATTTATGGCGGTGCTTTGTCAGTTTGTAAGCAACTAGATTGTCTTTTATTATAGACTGGTCTTTTGCGTATGCTGACTCTTTGCCTGCTCCAGACCATCCAGACTTGCAGTCGAGCACAATGTATTTAGCAAGATTGTGGATAGGAAGCGAAGCAAGCAGTGATGCAGTAACATAGCATCCTGGGTTTGCAATCAGCTTTGCCTTCTTTATCTTATCCTTGTTTATCTCTGGCAGACCATAAACAGCCTTTTTCAGGCCTTCTTTGTCAATGTGCTCCAGGCCGTAAACCTTTTCATATTCCTCAAATTTCTTAAATCGGTAATCTGCGCTTAAGTCAATCTTTTTTATTTTGGGATTAATCTGCTTGACAAATTCCATCGAGGCCTTGTGTGGAAGGCAGAAGAACAGCAAATCAACATCCATTGAATTGATATCCTCAACTGAATAATTAGTGAACTTAAGTTCATTGTCCTCAAAATCAGGGTATAAAGAGCTTACTGGCTGTCCTTCGTAGGTCTTGCTGTTTAATATAACAAGCTCCACTCCTGAATGCTTCTTCAGTATTTTGATTAGCTCATAACCTGTATATCCTGATGCTCCGATTATTCCTATTTTCTTCATAGCAAATCACCTAAGACTTTAATCACATGGTCAACCTGCTCTTCCTTGAGCGTCAATGGAGGCACAAACCTCAATACGTTCGGCCCGCATGCGTTGATGATTAATCCAGCATTATAGCATTTCTCTACAATAGGCGCAACCTCTTCGGTGAGCTCAAGGCCAATCATCAGGCCTTTGCCTCGGACATCCTTTATCTTTTTCTTGCTATCTTTTAACTTGTTTAGCTCGCTGATAAAGTAGTCTCCAACCTTGACAGCATTATCCATCAGCTTTTTCTTAATAGTAAACTCTACAGTTGCATTTGCAGCTGCTGAAGCTATGCAATTCCCCCCAAATGTGCTTGCATGATCTCCTTTTCCAAAGCCCTCAGCAACATCATCTGAGGCAATCATCACTCCGATAGGGACTCCATTTGCAACCCCCTTGGCTGATGTAACTATATCTGGCTTTATCTTTGAGTGCTTGAAGCAAAAATATTCTCCTGTGCGGCCAGAGCCTGTCTGAACCTCGTCAAGTATAAGCAAGACATCTTTCTCCTTGCACAATGCGCTGACTTTCTTAAGATAATCATCGTCAGGGACAATTATTCCCGCTTCGCCCTGTATTGGCTCAAGCATCACAGCTGCAGTATTCTCTGTTATTGCTTTTTCAATAGCATTGATATCATTGTATTTGACAAATACAAAACCAGGAACTAATGGCTTGAAAGGCTCTTTGTATTTCTCTTTCCATGTTGCAGCCAATGAGCCCATAGTCCTTCCGTGGAAAGCATGTTCCATGACAATAATCTCCGTCTTCTTCTTGTATTTTCTTGCAAGTTTTATGGCAGCCTCGTTTGCTTCGGTACCGCTGTTGCAGAAGAAAACCCGGTC
>CAYUUH010000141.1:0-3498 GCA_964447855.1 uncultured Methanosarcinales archaeon
AATGCAAATATAGCCATTATCCCTATAAGTATAGAAAGCATAGTAAGAAAGCTCCTAAGCTTCCTTGTCCATAAGTTCTTGAGTGTATATTTTATCTCGTCTATCATTTTGCTTTCCTTAATGATTCAACTGGCTGCATCCTTGACGCCTGCAGTGCAGGCAAAACCCCAAAAGCAGTCCCAACCACAAATGAGAAAGTCAATGCACCAGATATCAATGGAAGTCCGATTGTTGCCTGTATCAAATCAGAACCCAGTACAAGCTTTCCAATAAAAGCCATCCCGTAAGCAATAATAAGTCCCAGAATTATTCCAATAATCCCTCCAACCATGCCTAAAAATCCGGATTCAATAAAGAATAAAGAAAATATCATAGAATTCCTTGCACCGATAGCTTTCATAATTCCTATTTCTTTAGTTCTCTCAAGAACAGACGTAAACATAGTATTCATTATTCCAATTCCGCCAACTGCAAGCGAGATTCCTGCTATTATATAGATAAAAAGCTGCACAGCAAACAACGTACTGTTAAGGTCTTCCAGAATAGCCTGAGGAGTTTGAACTACAAAATCTTCTTCACCTTCTTTGACATCACGCTCTTTTCTTAAAATCTTCTCAATATCTTTCTGAATTTCCTCCACCCTGTTTGTGTCTTTTACCTTCACTGCAATGATATCAACATCCTCTCCATCACTTCCCACCAAGTCAAGAAGTACATCCTCATTTATCATCAGTGCAGAATCAAAAATAAAGCTGCCTTTTTTCTCAAGTATGCCTACAACCTCAAAAGACTCACCATTTATCAAAACTTTGTCTCCAGAGACTATTGGCCTTCCAAATCCGTTGTCTTCTGTTGAGAAATCATTCCCAAGAATAACCTTTTTGCCGTCGCCATCCCTCAAAAGCCTTCCTTGGTCTACCTTTAAGTTCACAGTACGTTCAATTATCTTGCGGTCTTCACCGCTAGGCATAGACGCAGCCATGCCTATTCCTTGGACATCATTAAACTCCAGCGTTCCGCTCTCAATATATCTGTATATCGCAGATTCTACTCCGTTAATATTTTCTATTTTGTCTGTAAGGTCCCTTGTAAGTGGCTTGACTGTTCCTGTTCCAGGCGGCCCAAATGCAAGTCCAGCTGCCTGCACACTTATAACATCACTCCCCAGAAACCCAAACTGGCCCATTATAGCTGTCCTAAGCCCTTCCCCTAGCCCAATCAGAGAAACAACAGCAGCTATTCCTATGAATATTCCAATCATAGTAAGCCAACTGCGTAGTTTTCTATGCCTAAGATTACCTAAGACATAGGCCAGGTAGTCCTTAATCATCTTTACTTATTTTTCTTCCTGCTCTTTCTCCACTTCCTATAACCCCAAACTCCAAGGATTATTATAATCACAAAGACTACAAACCCTCCAGAGCCCTTTGAAGGAGCAAGCCCTAGTTTCTTAGCTTCCTTTGAGTTGTATAGTGGCATGCTAAGAACAACTGTCCTGCTGTACTGGTCATTATTTGAGTCCATATACTCAAGAGTTAAAGGCAGTTTTACTTCTTCTCCAGCCTTGTCTACATAAATCTTGAACTCGGCAGTCTCATAGTCATCAGAGTCTATGTTGCCTAGGTATACATCCTGGGGAGAAACAATAGTGTAACCTGTGCTGGACTTAAGCTGTACGTTAAGGAATTTTACCTCAGTAAGCCCTTTGTTTACGAACTTTATTGCAACTTCTCCAAGGCTGTTTGACTGGTGTATTGTTGAGCTCTCAATAGTCGTTGTCAGGTCAGGCAAGTCGCCAACAATAACACTTATTGTGTTTTCTCTTGTGTAGGTATTTCCAACCTCATCAGAGTATTCAAGCATCAATGGGATTTTGTACAGGTCTGCATTAACATCTGGCTCTGGCATCACGCTGAATCTTACTGCAATCTCGTCATCAGAGTCAAGATTCTTGTACATCTTCTCGTTTGTCGACCCTATTGGCGCAATAGGTATGTCTGTAAGGTCAAGCTTCACCTTCAGGTCTTTCACAAGCGAATCAGCCATATTCTTTATTACAATCTCAACTAGCCCGGCTTTTCCAGGCCTAAGCTTTTCAGGGTTGGTTTCAACTTTGGTTACTGCAAGAACCACATCATGAGTCCTTATCATCACATCAAGAGTTGCTTCATTCCAGTTCTCAACATTGCTTGACTTAAACAGGTATTTCAGCTTGTTAATTCCTTCAACTGCATCAGGGCTCACCCTTATTTTGTAATGAACCAATATTGTCTGCCCGGATAGTATGTTCCCAAAGATTCTCTCAGCATTCTCATTTGGGTCAAGCGAGAAAGGAAACTGGGGGTCAAGCTTGAAAACCAGGTTGCTTGCTTCCCTACCCTTGTTCTGGACATTCAGCCATAGGTCAAAATACCCTCCAGGCTCCACAGGATAAGGTTCATACTTAGTTTCTACAATATGCAGGTACGGCGCATTATTGTAATTGTACTCATCTGCTGCCATTACAGGCAGACTTCCAAAAACCAATACTATCAAGCATATTATGCTTAAAATTATTTTTTTCATTTATTTCACCTCAACATCTTTTCTTGCTTTTAACTATCATCCCGTCAACAAGACGCTCCACCCTACACGCCTCTTTTGCCACATTAGCATCATGGGTAACCATAATGATTGTTTTTCCTTCCTCTTTGTGAAGCCTCTTTAGGAAATCCATGATTATCTTTCCAGTATGCTGGTCTAAGTTTCCGGTTGGCTCGTCAGCCAAAATAACCTCCGGGTCATTTGCAAGCGACCTTGCGATTGCAACTCTTTGCTGCTGGCCTCCTGAAAGTTCAGTTGGCTTATGTGTAATCCTGTCTCCAAGCCCAACCATCTCAAGAAGGTGCTTTGCCCTTGCCTGCCTCTCAGCCTCTGGCTTGTTCTGGAATACCATAGGGAGCATGACATTGTCCAACGCAGATAATGTAGGGATAAGGTTGAACTGCTGGAAAATAAAACCTATTTTCTGGCCCCTGATTTGGGCTAAATCAGATTCAGTAAGCTTTGAGATATCCCTGTGCTCAAGGAATATCTTGCCTTTTGTCGGTATGTCAAGGCACCCAATCATATTTACTGCCGTGCTCTTTCCTGAGCCGGAAGGGCCCATAACAGCAACAAAATCCCCCTTCTTTACTGTAAGCTCAAGCCCTCTTAGGGCATTTACTTCTACATCGCCCATTGTGTATATCTTCCAAACATTTTCAAGCTTGATTATATTATGATTTTCCATATTAACCTCATAATCCCTCTATTTTCTGAAGCATACATTCTACAGCCTTCTCTACGTCAAGTATCTGCTTATAATATTCTTCCAGAATCTTAAGCCTCTCTTTTTCTTCAGGAGTCTTTGCCTTTGCCCTGGATTCTTTCACTATCTCAGGCATATCCACTTTTATGGTGTTTATTACAACCTGCTGTTTTTTTATCAGAAACTCCTTCACAATCTTCTTAAAGTCT
>CAYUUH010000142.1:0-3467 GCA_964447855.1 uncultured Methanosarcinales archaeon
GTTCGATATTGCCTTCTCGACTGCCTCTAGCGCCCTATTGTCGCTGTCTGACTCCCCAACACCTATCAAGGCAACTCCTCCATTCTTCATTATTGTCCTGATATCAGCAAAATCAAGGTTAACAAGCCCTGCTCTTGTAACAAGCTCTGCAATGCCTTTTACAGCATTGGTCAATATCTCGTCTGCTACCTTAAACGCAGTATGCAATGGCAAGTCAGGTGCAAGTTCAAGCAACTTGTCATTGGGGATAACTATCAAGGTATCCACAATCTGCTCAAGTTTCTCAAGCCCATATGTTGCATTGCTGTATCTTGTATTGCCCTCCATTGCAAAAGGCATAGTGACTATTCCTACAGTAAGTGCTCCAATCTTCTTGGCTACCTCCGCGATTACTGGCGCAGAACCTGTTCCAGTTCCACCGCCCATTCCGCAGGTGATAAAAACCATATCAGCGCCGTTCAGGAGCCTCTTTATGTCAGCTTCGTTTTCCCTTGCAGCTTCTTCGCCAAGCCTAGGGTCAGAGCCTGCACCGAGACCTCTTGTAACTTCTCGGCCTATAAGCAACTTTTTATCTGAATTAGTGTAAAGCAAGTCCTGCGCATCTGTGTTCACGGCAATAGTCTCTGCACCAACTATTCCGACTTCATTTACTCTCATAATAGTGTTATTCCCGCCACCACCTGCTCCAACAACCTTTATCTTTGCTGTTTGCTGGCTGAGGAACCTTTCAAGCTCTTCATCAGAGTCGTTCCTCGGTCCTCTCGGTACAACTTTAGGCGATTCTCTTGCAGCAGCATTTATTGATATTTCTTCATGCATATTATTGTGAGTTGACATAGAACTATCTTGCTGGACGGGTTCAGCTTGATCGTTGGAAAAATGCTCCACATTCCCACCTCAAAAATTTTTATTATTCTAAAGTTGTACTGGTATATAAAACTTTTGTATTATTTTTTCTCCTTATCAACGACAAATTCTATATCTTTTACCTTTTTAACAACCTTCTTTAGGCTGTCTATCATCTCTTTCTTGACTTCATCCGGGATATCCCTTTGGACCTTTATTTTTGCCTTGCCTTCTTTCAACTCAACGCTTACTTCTTTAAGCCCGAGATTAAGCTTGATGTACCCCTCTATCTTTTCCTTATCATCCTCTATTTTTCTCTTAATCTTCACTTCATAAACAAGGTCTCTTCCTGCAAGAGGATTATTGAAATCCACAAGAGTTCTTCCGCCGCTTACTGTTTTGATTATGCCCAGGAGGCCGTCAACATTAATCTGTAGCCCAGGCATTGGCTGGATTCCCTGCTTCTTGAACTTATTTGTCTGGATAAGTTGTATCATCTTTGGGTCCTTTTTTCCAAAGCCTTCCTCAGGGGCAAGCTCTATCTTATACTGCTTGTCCACATCTTTGCCTTCCAGGGCCTTTTCAAGCCCCTTAAGAATCTGCCCTTCTCCAAGACAAACTATTACCGGACCATACCGCATATTCTCGTTATAGATGTTACTGTCCTTGGCTACCTTCTCGCTTGTAGTGTCAAATATGGCTCCATCTTCCTTAATCTTGCCAGTATATTCCAGTTCCACAAAGTCTTCCTTTTTTACGGTTACCATTTATATCACCGAGAAGAAATATGAGTTTAGGGAAAGGTAATCATTTATAAATGTTTGCTTATTTATAAGGAGAATACTCATTTTTTGACTAGGCTTAATATCTTATCCACAATCTGGTCAGGGCTTAGCTTTGTAGTGTCTATTATAATATCATAATTCTTTTTATCATAGCAGTCAAAGCCATAGTAGGACTGGTACCTATTTATCTCAGACTCTTCCCTCTTTTTTATTTTTAAAATCATCTCTTCCACATCTTTTGCGCTCTCGGTCTCTCTTTTATCTTTGACTATCCTTTTTGCTCCTACGTTGAGGTCAACATCTAGAAAAATCTTGAAATCAGCATGAGGTATGAAGAATGAGCTTAATCTCCCGTCAATAACAAAATCATCCTCTTTCTTACCAAGCTCTTTTTGCCTTTCGTCAATCTCAAGGTCTGTCATGCCCCCGTCACTTTCTGCCTGTTTGCTCAGTTCTGCTAAAGACACTCCCTGCTGCTTGGCCATCTGCCTCATGAAGTCTCCGCTGGAGTAATGCTTTAGATTAAGCTTCTTTGCTATCGCTTTTGCAATTGTGCTCTTTCCAGAACCTGCTTTGCCCGATATTGTGATAATCATATCATTCAATTAATAGAGTATATTTATATACTTTTTTGTATTATGGCTAATCATGAAACGGGACCTTCTGGAGGAAGTAAGCATTTACTTGTTGAAGAAAGGGTATACTCTAAAGTCTCTTACAAGAACTTGTTTTGATATTGTTGCACGTAAGGAAACCCAGATTCTTCTGATAAAGGTTCTAAATGATGCTAATGCAATAAGCGAGGAATATGCAGAGGCAATGAAGCATGTTGGTTCTTATATCACAGGTATACCTCTTATCATTGCAGAGAAGGCTGGGGATGCATTGAGGGAAGGGATTGTTTACTCAAGGTTTGGAATAAACACGTTAAACCAAAGGACATTTGAAAACTGCATTGAAAACAAGTTTCCTTTTGTAAAAAGAGATCATGCAGGGCTGACTGCTAACATAATAGGCAGCAGGCTAAAGCAGAAGATGGACGAAGAAGGAGTGTCCCTTGGAGACCTATCAAGGAAACTTGGAGTATCAAAAAAGATGGTCCAAAAGTATGAATCCGGAGAAAGCAGGATAACAATCCAGAAAGCATCAAAGCTTTATGATATATTCGGAAATGCTGTCTTTGACAAAGTTAATGTTTTCAAAACAGAGATAAAGCACGAAGAGCCTGGAAAAAGCGACCTGGCAAAGAAGTATACTGACTTGGGATTTGAAGCAATTGAAACACACAAAGTTCCTTTTGATATCTTGGCTAAAAAAGACAAGGAAATTATTCTGACAGAAATTGGAGACAAGCCAAATCCTCAGGCTCAATCTTTGTCGAGACTGCTTGATGCTGATAATCTTGTAATCTTTAAGAAGAAAAGACCTAAAGATATTCCTTCTCTGAAAAAAGAAGAGTTTCTTGAACTTAAGAAAGCAAAAGAGCTTGTTAAGTTCTTAAGAGAATTCTAAATATTAAATATCTTTTTGGCTAATGGCAGGAACTCAAACTTAAAATAAGGTGCTTTTTTGAGAGGGATTATTATTGTTCTGCTTCCATCTAACTTCTGAGTCCTTGAACATACTGGACAGTTACTGTTTTTCTCTTTAATATCAGTGTAGCTATCATAAACAGCCACAGAACAAATATCTGTTTCACTTACTACAGAGAAAAAAACATTATCATTGTTGCACTGGAGAGCTTCCTCAATTCCATGCTCAAGAGGAGCTTTTGTCATAACTATCAATTCCATCCCAATCTTGACGACACATTTTCCGTTCAAGGGTATCAATTTG
>CAYUUH010000143.1:0-3452 GCA_964447855.1 uncultured Methanosarcinales archaeon
GACGCATCGCAGGCAAAGAACATAACTGATGTCAGCCCATTGCACGCAAAGTGGGTTGTTTCGCGCGCAGATGATAAGCTGAAGGACGAGATAAGGCTTGCAAAGCAGTTCTGCAAGGCCAACAATGCATACGGCGCAGAATCCTATCTCAGGGGATTTTCAGGATATATGTGCGAAGTGCTTACGATACACTATGGCTCGTTTGTCAAGCTTGTAAAGGCTGCATCAAAATGGAAAGACAAGGTCATAATTGACACAGAGAAGTATTACAAGGGCAAGGATGTCCTCATGGAGCTTAACAAGTCAAAGACTTATTCTCCGATGATTCTTATTGACCCGGTACAGAAAGACCGCAATGCAGCCGCTGCGCTAAGCGAGGAAAAGTTCAACAATTTTATTTCAGCATGCGCTGCATTCCTGAAAAAGCCTTCAAAAGATCTTTTTACGGAGAAGAAGCTTACAGTTGAAGAGCTGAAAAAGAAGGCAAAAAGCAACAGGCTTATTGCAATGAATGTAAAGACTATAGAGAGAAAAGAAGATATTGCAGGCGCAAAGCTTGTGAAGTGCTTCGAGTACATGACAGCTAAGCTGGAAAAGAATGATTTCAAGATTATCGATAAAGGCTGGGACTGGGACAAGGAAGTGAACGGAATTATCTATTTTATATGTGATAAAAAGCCCCTTGACAAGGTAAAAGTACACCCTGGTCCCGGGATTGATGTAGAACAGCATGTAAAAAGGTTCAAGCAGAAGCACAAGAACACTTTTGTAAAAGGCAATAGAGTATATGCTAAAGTGCAAAGAGAGTTCGTATTGCCTGAAGACCTAGTCAAGCAAATCATAAAAGACCAATACATAAAAGAAAAACTCAAGGAAATCAAGATTGCTTAAAATGCAGGCAGTAATTCTGGCAGCAGGAAAGTCGACAAGAACTTATCCATTGACTATAGACAAGCCTAAGCCATTGCTTAAAGTCGGGAATAAATCATTATTGGAATATAATCTTGACCAGTTGAACGGCTTAGTTAAAGTAGCTATTCTCATCGTTGGTTTCAAGGCTGATTCAATAAAAAAACAGTTCAAAAATAAATATAAAAAACTGAAAATAAGCTATGTTCTTCAGAAACAGCAGCTTGGGACAGGTCATGCTGTGATGCAGGCAAAATCAAAGGTTAAAGGCAGGTTTATTGTCATGATGGCTGATGACCTTTACTCAAAGGCTGACATAAAAGCCTGCATAAAGAATAGATATTCAGTTCTTGCCCAGAGAGTAAAAGACCCTTCAAGATTTGGGGTCTATAGTGTAAAGAACGGATTTGTGACTGACCTGATTGAGAAGCCAAAAAATCCTGTTTCAAATCTTGCAAATGCTGCGCTCTATGTCCTGGATAAGCCAGTCTTTGATGAGCTCAAACGAATAAGAAGGACAGAACGAGGGGAGCTTGAGCTCACTGACGCAGTTAAAGCATTGGCGCAAAAAGAAAAAGTAAAGTGCGTAATTGCAAAGAGGTGGGTCTCTGTTGGATACCCTTGGAACCTTTTTGATGTTAAGAAACTGTTCGGCATAAAAGGAAACTCAATCGGAAAGAACTGCACAATAAAAGGAAGAGTAACCAACTCCATTATAATGGACAACACAATCATCGAAAAAGGCTCGGTAGTCAAAGACTCGATTATAGGGGAGAATGTCTATTTCAGCGGAAAGATTTCCTCAAAGTCAAATGCAGTCTCAGTTGTTAAAAATAAGGAAGTAATTGCCCCCAGGCTTGGTGCGGTGATTGGTGACAATGCAAACTTGTTTAATGTTGATATAAGCCCAGGGGTTAAGATATGGCCTGGAAAGAAGATAAAGGACAAGGAAATAAAGGCTGATGTGCTATGAACGACATCTTAATGCTGATACTTCTTACACTTGCGCCATTTCTTGAGTTAAGGGCATCTATCCCGTATGGAATATTCACAACAGACATTCATTGGAGCATCGTATTCCTGATTTGCGTTGTGGTAAATATATTATTGGCTCCTATTCTCTATTTCCTTATTGACAAGTTTATCCATATTTTCCTCAAGGTTAAGATAATTGACAAGTACTACCAGAAATATGTAGAGAAGACGCAGAAGAAAATACGCAGCGTAGTTGAGAAGTATGGGGAGCTGGGAGTTGCAATCTTTATAGGCATACCATTGCCTGGCTCAGGGGTTTATTCAGGCGCATTAGGTTCATATATCCTTGGATTAAGCTTCAAGAAATTCATGATTGCATCAGTCCTTGGAGTGCTTATCGCAGGGATAATTGTACTTGTAATATCGCTTACAGGCGCAGAAGCGCTTAGTATGTTTATCAAGCAAATATGAAAATAGAAAACATTACACTTTATGCCCTTGGAATCTGGGGAGTCATAATCAGCTATTTTATAGATGAAAGTGTAGCAGCAAACATATACCTGATAAAAACTCCTTTCCTTGACTATCTTCTCGGAACAGTAACTCACTTTGGCTCTGTTGTTGTGGTCCTTGTAATCATGACTTCATTGTTCATGTGGGAAGAACGCAAGCGTGAATGGATTCCGACCTTATGGGCAAGCTTCATTGTCTCAAGCTTATTGTGCCTTGCCTTAAAAGCTGTTGTTGCAAGGGAAAGGCCGCACGAAGCTGTAGAGCTTCTTGTGCTGTCAACAGCCTACTCTTTCCCAAGCCTGCACACGGCTGCATCATTTGCTGCTGTGCCTATCCTAGACTTAGAATTCCCTAGGTTCAAATGGTTCTGGATAATCTTTGCATTGGTTGTTGCGTTCAGCAGAATTTATTTAAATGTCCATTACTTAAGCGATGTTATCGGAGGCATGGTGCTTGGATTTGCAGTCTCGCACTTTTTTGTCTTTATAGAGAAGAAGTACAAAATATTCAGGAGGATAAGCATATTCAGATAAGATGGAAGACCTTGAATTCAGGAGGGGCTGGTTTCATTTTCTTTGCGGAGCTGCAATTATAATCCTAATCAAACTGGGGTTTATCACAAAAGGCCTTTTGGTCGTGCTGTTGGTGCTAAGCGTTGCTTTATCGCTTTTCTCTAGGAAATATAAGGTTCCTCTAATCTATTGGTTCCTTGAAAAGTTTGACCGCGAGAAAGATATACAAAAATTCCCTGCAAAAGGCGCAATATTCTATTTGCTTGGGGTAACTCTTGTTATGTTCTTCTTTACAGAAGACATTGCCCTTGCTTCGATTGCTATACTTGCTGTTGCTGACCCAATCTCCAAATTTGTAGGGGTTAATTTCGGCAAGGTAAGGCACCCGTTTAATGATTTGAAATTCACTGAGGGCGCAATAGCAGGAATAATTACTGGATTTCTTGCGGCAATGCTCTTTGTAAGCCCTGCTGAAGCGTTTTTTGCGGCTTTCTTTGCGATGGTTGCAGAAGGCATCGAGCTAAAGCTTGGGATGCATAGAGT
>CAYUUH010000144.1:0-3427 GCA_964447855.1 uncultured Methanosarcinales archaeon
AGCCTTTGCGATGTGGCTTGAGTCTGTTGTCAGAGGGCATGAGCACAAGCCAGCAGTGAAAAAGCAAGTGATAGAAGGATACAAGTTCCTTGATTCAGTCTCTCGTGAGAATGGGGCTGATTATGTTCTTGGCAACCTTCCTTATCTTGCTGCAAAGCATTACAATGCTGTCCTGAGGAAGAAGGAATCAGCAAAGAAATTAAGGGAGCTTAGAAGGCTGAGGGAGGCTGTTTAAGATGCCTGAACTCCAGGTTGTTAATGTTGAGCAGGAGCTGGATGAGGCCAAAACAATTGATGATGTAACAAGAGCACTTGGCATTGCCACGCAGAGCGAGCTTTTTGCAGAGCTTGGGATACCTCCAAGAGATCCCGCTAAGTCCCTTGCAGGAGAATTTCCTCCTGATTATCTGCTCCATCTTTTCGGGTTTGAGCTTTCGCCTGAGCTTGACAATGTCCCGGGCTACATTTTTAATGACACTACTTACAGGCTAGGTCTCGTCAGGAAAGGGCTTGAAAGGTATTTGGAGTTGGCGGTTGTCGGTTTTGAGATCCATGGAAAAACCTTTGCGATTGAGCAGATACAGGCAAAGGCCCAATCCTATTACCATGCCGGACATTGGGGTGAGCTTCCTTTTGATATGAGAAGCGTTCTGCCTCCGAGATGGGCAGCAGGGATGCTGAGGTCAGCGGTAAGGTTTGCACAGGATGTAGGAATGTCGTGCGTTACATTAATTCCTGCAGAAGAGCATCCGAGCTACAAGCGCCCAAGCCATATCTCCGACGATGATGTGCCTGCCTTAAGGGAAAGGATGAGGTTAAGGTATAATATCCTTGCAGAAAGAAATGGTTTTAAAAGAGAAGGGGATTTGTACGTGAGGGAGGTCTGATGATATGTCAAAGAGAATAAGCAGAGAGAAAGAAGGAGAGATTTCTAAAATCCTCTTCAAGGAGTTTAAGAAAGACCCTGTTTTTGATTACCTCAAATCCCAGCTCAAGAGATACCTTCCGTTAATGTCCAAATGGGCAGAGGCTGAGATAGAAGAGTTTGCAGAAGAGCAGATAAGGATAAGGGTTTTTGGAGAGCTGCCTATGGATTTCTTTGCTCCACTTCCTGCCTTAAATCCCTCATTCATCGATTCAACTGACGATATAAAGTTCAAGGGAAGGCGCACTTGGATTTCCACAAAGGAAAATGGATATCGTTTAAGGCAGCATGTGCATCCTGAAGGAATAACTGCATTTACAAGGCAGTTTACTCCTTACGACTTAAGGATGTTTCCTGAGGTTGATTTCTCTTCACTTCCAGTTATGATTGGGGACGGGGAGCTGATTAATGCGCACTATTCTCATCTTGCAGGATTTAACAGAGTTCAGGAAAGAATACCCCAGGCTTACTGGCCTTTGAAAGGCTCTGATGGGCTTGATGCAAAGAAGTGGAAGGCGTATAAGGCCTTGGGCGTAATGGAAAGGCCTGAGCTTGCCCTGACATTTGCGTTCCATGGACTAGAGGTTATATCTGACCCTGAAACATGGGATTTGCCGTTGGAAGAGCAGGTTAATCATCTGATTTCACTGACTAAGCTGCCAGTAGATGAGGCAATGGTCACCTATTATCTTGAAAAGCTTCAGGAATACATCATACAGAAGGCAATGAACATGAGAGTTGTTCCGAGGCGCGAAGTGCACAACAGGCGCGAACTTGAGGAAATGATAAATGCTGACGAGGCAATGGGCAATGAGGGCTCTGTTGTTGTCCAGTTCTCAGGAGGAATGGACTGCGCCTCAAGGTATAAGCTCAAGAAATACGAGAGCATAGACATGGTTCTTCTCGGCGTCCGCTTTAAGGACCCCAAACAAGGGCTTTCAGCAGAGAATATGGAAGAGGCCCTGCTTGGATTATGGGATGAAGAGTTCGACAGGTATCTTCCTGCATGCAAGGTCAATCTTGACCCTGATGCAGTCCAGGTCAAGACTTCCGGACAGAAAAAAAGGCTTGTTGAACTCAGGGAAGACATTTATCGCATGCTTAATGGCCGTGAAGAAGGAGACGCTGTTGCTACTGTAAAGGATGTCTTCCTCCAGGAAGCCCAAATCAAGCTTAAGATTTTCCTCGGCATAGAAGACTATGATACTGAAGAGATGTTTGATAAAATGCCACGCGGGCAGAGGTTTAGCAAGCTTCTTGATGAGTATAAAAGCAACAGGGAAGAATATGACTCTGGGCTTGGCAGCAAAAAATCAGCGAAAGGCGCTGACAGGTGGATTTACAGGCATAGGCAGGTTCTTTCTGGTGTTGCAGACTTTAAGCCTAGCGCTAAGGTTGTCGGAAAGATTGCGCCAGATGATATGGTCAGCTTTTTTGATGATTACCAGGATTCAAGGGAAGCTTCCGGCA
Source organism: uncultured Methanosarcinales archaeon (assembly GCA_964447855.1). Classification (GTDB taxonomy): domain Archaea; phylum Nanobdellota; class Nanobdellia; order Woesearchaeales; family JAHWIC01; genus JAHWIC01. The sequence goes on from CAYUUH010000144.1 coordinate 2,396, forward strand.
AGCTGAGAAAGCCGCATTATATAGCAGATACTTCTGAAGGAAACAGAATCTTAATAGAGGCAATGATATTTGACATCAAGTACGGAAAGGTTGGCTTTGCAGCCGGATTCCATTCAGAGCATCTTGACTCATTCAATATGACCAATGCGTTCCCTGCAAGAATCAGGAACGATAAGTCTGAACCAACTGATTACGGCACAGTCCATACTCTTGCACAGATGTACAAGTCAAGGCCTCCTACAAAGGACGAGATAGAAAAGTGGAAAGCAGACGAGTATGCTGCTTAATCTTTTTCTGCAGCAGACTCTTCATATCTTTCCAAGAAATTGTTAAAGAGCGGGAGAGCCGCAGTATAATCAGGGAAATACCTGTCTTTTGCATCCCTTGCTATCTTTGTTGCGTTTTTCTCCTTTAATATCTGAACCATGGCCATCTCTGATGACTGGGTGTAGGCATCTTTCCAAGAAGGCTCTTCCTCAACTTCTTTCATAAAGACCCTGATTCCCCAGTAAATCATCTCAGACTTCATCCCTTCCTGAAGCACCCTTTTTCCCATGCTTTCCTTGTCTTCATCCATATCTCCAAGGTAAGGCACCACCACAGGCAGGCCAAGCTTTGACGCGATGTCAATGTTAATTGCCATAAGCGCAACATCTCTTTTGTATACATTTTCAGGCTCTGTTATGCCATTTAGTTTGGATTGCTGCGCACATCCAGCTATAAGAATAATCAATATTATGGCAATTATTGCGTTTTTCATATTGGTTTGGGGCTCTTTTAGGACTATTTAAGATTTGTTATTAGTATTCCTTCTTAACCTGGACTGTTCACAAGATTTAAGCCATGCTCTCGGCACCTGACCTATTCACTCTTATTCAGTTCCAGAAGCTTAATAACCTTTGAAGCATTCCTTATTCATCAGGTGATAAAATGAAGATATACACAGCTGAAGAGTTAAAGTCAATGGATATTGAGGATATAGAGAAATATTTTGCCAAGATGCACAAGGCAAACTCTGAATGAGTTTTTTAT
>CAYUUH010000145.1:0-3400 GCA_964447855.1 uncultured Methanosarcinales archaeon
TACCTTGTGCTTTAAAGACATATTGAGAACATTGTTAAACGCATCCTTCATCTTCTTCTGAAGTTCTGTATACACTTTTTCTTCAGTCCAAACCATCCTTGATATATTCTGCACCCATTCAAAATAAGAAACAGTCACACCGCCTGCATTTGCGAGGAAATCAGGCACAACAAACTTTCCTCTCTTGTAAAGTATAGCGTCAGCCTCAGGAGTTGTGGGGCCGTTTGCAAGCTCAAGTATTATACTGGCGCGTATTTTCTTTGCATTGCCCCTTGTTATCACATTCTCAAGTGCAGCAGGTATAAGCACATCAACACTAAGCTCAAGCAATGCCTCATTGCTTATCTTCTTTGCTCCAGGAAATCCTACAACAGAGCCTGTTTTGTTTTTGTGGTGCATTACTTCTTTAGGGTCAAGGCCGTTTTTGTTAAAGATTGCACCCTTTGAATCTGATACAGCGCATATCTTTCCACCAAAAAACCTGTGGAACAACGCAGCGGCATGATACCCTACATTTCCGAATCCCTGGATAGCGATGCTTGCCCCGCTTAAGTCGATATCAAAATGAGCTGCAGCCTCCTCAAGGCATATAAGTCCTCCGCGAGCAGTTGCTTCCTCCCTTCCAAAAGACCCGCCAATATCTACAGGTTTTCCAGTGATAACTGCTGGCTCATTATAGCCCACTATCTTGCTGTACTCATCAAACATCCAGGCCATTACCTGTTCATTTGTGTAAACATCCGGAGCAGGAATATCTACTTTAGGTCCTATAAATTTTGAAAATGCCCTTACATATCCCCTGCTAAGCCTTTCAAGCTCGCCTTTGGAAAGCTCTTTTGGATTGCAGATGACTCCGCCCTTAGCGCCTCCGAAAGGAATATCAACAACAGCACATTTCCAGGTCATCCATGCAGCAAGAGCCCTCAGGGTTTCTATTGTCTCTTCAGGATGGAACCTTATCCCTCCTTTTGTCTGGCCATGCACATTATTGTATTGTACCCTGAATCCTTTGAAAATATTTGTCTTGCCATTGTCCATCTTCACAGGTATTGAAGCATGAATCTCAAGCATAGGCTCTCTTAGAATTGACTTGACGCTTTCATCTAGGTTTAACAGTTCTGCAGCCTTGTCAACATATTGCTGCATCATCTGGAAGGAATTTATTTCCATCATCAACCTCTTTTTTGCCTAAAAATAAAAATTAAATCTTTATGCCTGCCACTAATTCCCTTACATGGTCAGCAGTCTTTTTAAATGCTTCTTTTTCAGAATCACTTAGCTTTATTTCAACCACTTCTTCAACCCCTTTCTTGCCAAGCTTTGCAGGGACACCGATAAAAAGGCCATCCATTCCATACTGGCCATCAACCCATGCTGCGCAAGGAAGCACCTTCTTTTGATTCTTTAATATCGCCTCAATCATCTCAACAGTAGAGGAAGCAGGCGCATAATAAGCAGAGCCCGTCTTTAACAAGCTGACAATCTCTGCCCCGCCGTTTCTTGTCCTTTGGCCAATAGCCACACTCTTTTCCTTGCTCAATAGCTTGTCTAATGACTTTCCAGAAACCTTTGAATATGCTGGAAGAGGAACCATAGTATCTCCATGGCCTCCAAGAACCATAGCCTCTACTTTTTTGGGAGAAACTTTTAGCTCCCTTGCAATAAAGCTTCTGAACCTTGCTGAGTCAAGAACCCCAGCCATTCCAATTATCCTATTCTTTTTGAACTTAGTTACTTCTGCAGCAACCCACACCATAGCATCTAACGGGTTTGTGACTACTATGACTATTGCATTTGGAGAATACTTTGCAACTTGCTCACTTACAGATTTCATTACCTTGGTGTTTGTCTTGATAAGGTCGTCCCTGCTCATACCTGGCTTTCTTGCAATGCCTGCTGTAATAACAACAATATCAGAGTCTTTCGTGTCCTTGTAGTCATTAGTGCCTATTATGTCTACATCAAATCTTTCGATAGGGCTTGACTCATACATATCCAGAGCTTTTCCCTGAGGAACTCCTTCAATAACATCAAGAAGTACAACATCGCCCAAACCCTTTAAAGCAGCAAGGTGAGCAACAGTTGCTCCGACATGCCCAGCTCCAATTACACTTATCTTCTTATTCTTCATTTTCCAGCCTAAATTAATTTAGATTAAGCGCTTTCTTTATAGCTGCCTGGTCAAAGCCGACTATTATCTCTCCATCGATATCTATAACAGGAACTCCCATCTGGCCTGACTTCTCTACCATCTCATCTGCAGCTTCTTTATTTGCAGAAACATCGATATCTTCAAACTGAACTTTATTTTTCTTTAAAAAATCCTTTGTCTTATGGCACCAAGGGCATGTTGGTGTGCTGTATACTTTTACTTTGGCCATTTGTCCACCTCATATTTCTCCTTTTAATATCATTTCCTTAAGAGTGTTCCACTCTTTTTTCTTTAGCTTGCACATATTTCCTGTTTCTCCTATTTTTACAAAGTCAGAATCTATCTCCACAGCAGGACAGCACTTGCTCCCGCAGCATAGGCTTACCTTCATTTTGGCACCTCCATCAAATAAAATTAAGATTACCTTCTTGTTTTTAAGTCTTTTCTTTAGGTAAAATCAGTCCTTTATCCCATTCCTCAGTTTGCTGACGATAAAATAAAAGCATATTCTGTTGTAAGCTATCACAAGATAGAATATGACTGCTCCAATAATCCACACAGCCTTATTATAACCAGTTAAATCGACCTCAGCTGCTTTAAGTATCGCCTGTATTCCCCATGTAAGGAGGGAGTAAACCCCTATAATTCCAACCATAAGCCCAGGAATGCCCACATATTTGCTGAATGCCTCCTTAAGGATTATCATGCTTCCTATCACAGTCTTTCTGAATTCGGGCTCATGTGCATAAAGCCAATGGCTTATGTTTATAGTAGAATATGAACCTAGGAAAACCAAGGCAATGGCAGTATAGATTATGGGCTTTACAGCAGCATTAACAAAATAGAGCACAGAGTACATCATAGTCAATGCTACTAAAGATATGCCGATTATTATGCAGTTAAGCACAAAGAACTTCTCAAACCTTTCAAGCCTCAGCTTGCTGCCTTCAAGTATCGATTCTGATATAGAAAGTACCTCATACTTGATTATTGAGTATGTAAATACACTAAGCAGGAAAAACAGAATGGTTATTGTAAAGATAAACGGGATTCCAAATATGTGGAACGTGTCAGGAGAAACTCCAATCGGTATGAGCCTCTTTGCAGCTCTGAAGAATATCAGTAATATCAATAATAACGCGACATCAAGTCCAACAGTCTTCTTGAATATCTGCATATTCTTCTTTATGCCATAATATGTCCTTGAGAACAAGCTTGAATAGAACTTTCCAAGTATTTTTTCATTGA
>CAYUUH010000146.1:0-3391 GCA_964447855.1 uncultured Methanosarcinales archaeon
TCCGACAATAATTGACATAGAATAATCTAAGTATGACTGCTTCATCTCATCCTCAATTAGCTTGAGGACTATTTTTTGCTCTGGCTCCTTTGATTTTTCTTCTTCCATTTTAGAAGTGAAATATGTCTTTCGTCTAGGTTTTAGTATATGTTTTCATTTATAAGTCTTTTGCTTATAAAATGGCTTTATAAGGCTTATAATGGCAGAATTTTAGGGTTTTAGGAAAACCTACAGCTTCTTAATTATGGCATCTCTTACATTATAACTATGCCCGCAATAGACGCATCTTTTTCTTTTTCCTGATAAAATCTGGCCAGTAGAATTATACTTCATCTGATTCTTGCATTTTGGGCATCTGAGTAAGAACATCATTCTTCTTCTTGGTTCTTTTCTTCTTCCTCTTCTTTTTCTTCTTCTTTCTCTTCTTCTTCGTCAGAACCTTTCTTTATCCCCTTTGCCTTTTTAGGAAGCTCTACTTTTTCTTCGCCTGCTGATTCTACAAGGTCTTCAACCTCTTCTTTGAAATCCGGCTTGTCTGTCGGAACCTGCAGGCCAGGCTCTTGCTCGTCTGAAGGCCCTGACCTCATCTCTGATTCTCTTGATGGATGGAGCATTGAATCAAGCTCTGCCTCTACTTCTGGGGTAAGCTCCTCGTCTGCTGGAGAACTTAAGATTTCCTGAGCCCTTTTTTCTGCTTTCTTTTCAAAGTCATCTTCGGATTGTGCTGGCTCTTGTTCCTGCTCTTCAGGCTCTTCTTCTGGAAGTTCCTCTTCCTGCTCTGGTTGTTCCTTTTGCTCTTCCTTTATTTCTTCCAGCGCTTCCTCAATTTCCGGCTCTTCCTCCTCTTCTGGCTCATTTGATTCTGATTCTTTTGATTCTTCTTCAGGAGCTTCTTCTTGTTCAGGTTCTTCGGGCTCTTCTTCTGGAAGTTCCTCTTCCTGCTCTTCTTTAACTTCTGTTTCTTTTGGTTTTGACTTCTTTTCCTGAGGGTGTACTGCCTCAGGCTCTTCATCAACAACCTCAAGGTCCCCTATTGTCTCTTTTGCAGGCTCTATCCTTGGTTCTTCTTTGAGCGCCTTTTGCTTCTGTTCATCTGAAAGCTCATATTCCTTAAGCTTGATTTTGTGACCTTTATCATCTATTAAATCCACTTCTTTCTCTTTTTCTTCCCTTGCCTTCCTTGCCTGTTCCTTCTTTATGTCTTCTATCTCTTGCTCTTTTGCCTCTATCGCCTTAGCCATCTGGTCAACGTTCTTGAACTTCTCTTTTAGCTTATCCTCAGGAATGTCAAAATATTCAAAGAATCTCTGTGCAAGCTTGATGAGCTTTGTCCTGCCGTGCTTCTCCCTTGTTATGTAGCCTGCTTCCTCGAGCTCCCTTAGATGGTCATAGGCCTTGTTGGTCCTTATCTTTATTACATCTGACTGCTTGACAGGGGCTTTCCATGCTATAACGGCCAGGGTTTCCATTAAGGTCTTTGAAAGTTCTGTTGCTGTGACAATCTTTCTTACAAGGCCAAGATATTTCTCCCTTACCGTAAGCTTCCAGAAATCCCCTTCCTCAGCAACCATAAGGGAAGCATTTTTTGTGTCGTAATCGTCTCTCAGCTCTTTTAGCGCCTGCTGAACCTCTTCCTTGTTTGAGCGGCATAGCTTTACGAGCTCGTCAATGTGCATTCTTTTTCCTGCAGAAAATAGGACAGACTCGACTTTGTTCTTTAGCTCCATTTTCCCTCTTTTTGAAACAAGCTTAAGCTAAACTATACTTATCTTCTTCCTTCTTTAGTTTCTTGTCCTTAATTAATGTTTCTAAGAATGGCTGAAGGTCTTTATCAGGTATGCCTGTAAACTTGGATAATTCTGCCAAATTGAGCTTTTTTGATTTAAGCAGTAATGATACTAAATTAGTTATCATGATATTCATATTCTTCTTCAGGAAGTCATTCTCAAACTTATAGCTCCTTGCAACCATATCCACCTTGTGGAGCCTGGCCTGTAAATCAGTAAGAAGGCCTGAAACATCATTCATGTTAAGAGTAAGCTCATCCGGCTTTATTATTTCCATCGTAGAAGGCATAAAGTCGAAGCAGAAGCCAATCACCGCAGGCAGATTCCTTGCTACTATCTCCACCTCGGCAAATGCGCTGAATACTTTATCCTTCTGCTCTGCCGGGAAGAACTCTTCTTTCATAATCATGAAGCTGTCATCTTCTTTTATCTGCTCTACATATTTCTTGAGTGTTTCCTCTACATGCTCTTTCGGCTTGCCAAGTATCTCGATGATTGTCCTGAACCTAATCTGCTGTTCATTTGGGTTTTGCTCTTTCATGACAGCTTGTATTCTGCCTCTGTTTAAAAAATTTTGTTATTTTACTTCTTGATAATCAATGCTATATCCAGCAGCACTGCAAGTATCAGTATAAAATACAGTGTAAGCTCTTTTATGTGGATGTTCTTTGATTCATATATTGTGACTGGGGTTCCAAGTATATTTGTTGGACTGCCTGCATCTATTTGCATAAGAAATCTCCTTGTTCATTGATTTCGTTAGGTACTGTTTTCCATGAAGTTAAAGCGGAAACATAGCTAGGTAATAACATTAGCATAAGCAGAATCATTACCGTTTTAGTCACTTTATTCTAATTTTATACCGCAGATATATAAAAATATGATGTGTAACCATTTTATAATGCTAATAAAAGTTTTTAACTAACTGTAGATATCAGATATTCTAGTTAGGGGGTGCAATAGATAGTGGGATTATTCAGTAAGAAACAGAAGGTATTTGATTCAGAGCTAGATATTCCTCCCGCCCCTCCTCCAGTTTTGGCTACAGGAGAGATGGTTTCTGCTCCTGCAAACATTCCTGAGCCGTCGAAGAGAGAATTTCCTACTTTTCCGGATATCCCTCCTGCTCCGGGAGAAGAGCTTCCTACTTTTGAGGATGAATTAAAGAAGAGCTCGATGGCTCCTCCGGTAAGCAGAACGATAGGAGAGGATGTGCCTGTTCCGCCTGGGCTTTATGATATTCCTCCGCCGCCAGGGGCAGTAAAGCCTAAGATAAGGCCAATTCCTAAGCCGGTGATGCCTCAGTTCGCAGAGGCTCCTCCAAGGATGCCTTCTTTTGAATCTGTTGAAGAGCAGATTGGCCAGGAAGAAAGAGTCAGCATGGTTCCAAGCGGGCCATTGTTTATCAGGGCTGATAATTACAGAGATGTCTTAGATGACCTTAATGTTGCAAGAAACACTGCAAAAGAGGCAGGAGATATGTTTGCATCTATCGCTGACCTGCATGCAAACAGCGAGCAGGAATATGAAAGATGGAGCGCATGCCTCGAGGATGTAGAGAGAAAGATGCTATACGTTGATAAAGTATTGTTTGGAAGAAGGTG
>CAYUUH010000147.1:0-3322 GCA_964447855.1 uncultured Methanosarcinales archaeon
AATAACAACAACCTTTATTTTTCCTTTTTTATAGATGACTGGCTTTTTTATGCTTACTTCTGAAACAAGGTTTCTCCCATTAGGGTCTATCCACTCAACATGGTCATCATCGTCATATACTATCTTTCCAAGCATAGTCCCTTTTTCTCTTAGCTTCTTGGTAAGCTCCCTTGTGTCAACACCATAGATTCCCGGGATGTTAAACTCCTTTAACCACTGGTCAAGACTTTTGACAGCATTCCAGTGATGATAATCTTTAGAATAGTCTGAGATTACAAGCCCCTGAATCTGGATTTTTTCAGACTCAAAATATCTCGACATGCCCTTCTTGCGGTCATGATTCGGGACGCCGTAGTTTCCTACCAATGGATAAGTTAATGTAAGAATCTGTCCAGAGTAGCTTGGGTCTGTCAATGATTCAGGATAGCCCATCATACTCGTGTTGAAGACTACTTCTCCAGACGTAGATTTCTGAGCCCCGAATGAGTAACCATGGAAAACAGAACCATCTTTTAGAATCAGTTTTATCTTTTTAATATGTTCTTTTCCACCCACCATATTAAAAATAGAACAAACGTACCTTAATTTATAAATCTTATGTTTTTTATTTACTACTACTCCTTTGGACAGTAGTAATAATTTGGCTTCTTTGCTTTTCTCGTCCCTGAATACAGGCCTTTTTGACCTGGGAACAGCTTTTTGTACGGGATAGTGTAAAGGTAATCTTCAATAAAATCAAGACTCTTGTCGGATACCATCCAGTTCCCCTTAAACCTCCTCAAGTCAATAGGGTCGCTAAACCCCCTTAGGGTAAGGTCCTTTGGGTTTTTAGTGTAGGAGTTATAATAGTAAGGATAGTAGGATACAATAAGTGACCTCAGAGTCTTATACACTGGCTTCCGGCCCCTAAGCCCCTCATCCCTGGATATTGCTACAGAGCCCCACTTGCCGTTCTTTTTGTAGATGAATATATTGTGGTCAATGTCTTCATTTGCTTCCATGCAAATCATCAATGGCCTAAATCCATGGAAAGATAGCACCACTGCAGAGAACAAGGCACCTTCAAGACAATTAGCTGTTTTCTTTTTTAGGACTTTCCTGAATGACCATGTAGTCTCTTTGAAATTATATGGAATATTCTTTAAGAAATTCTGCACTTTTGAAGGAGTGTCATACTTCTTGATAAACCTTAATTCTTCTTTTGTGAACTTTTTCTCGTCCATAACTCAGTTAATGATTCACCTTGTATAAATATGTTTGTGTTGTTCTGTTAGGAAGGTAACACAATGTTTATATATTAGCTCATTAATAAAAGAACCATGCAAATAACAGAAAAAGCAACCAGAATATGCCCAATGTGCAATGAAATAAACCACATTGAGGTGGGCCAGCTAGGTTTTTCCTGCGTTAGATGCGGATATAATGAAGGTCCAATTCTGAAGAAAGATTTTATTTCTAAGTTCAAGAAAAGCAAGGCTCCAAAGGGAATTGGCAGAGATTTGGTTTGATTTCAAATCTATTCTAAAAATTTCTTCTTATTAGTAAGTATAGGATTATGAAGAACCCGATTATGATAGTAATCTCGCTTGCAATCCTTGCAGCTGTCAGAAGCATAAACTGTTTGGCTCTTTTTTCTGCTTCTTTCTTTTGGTGAGACCTCATTTTGCTGTGGACTTCTTGATTTTCTTCAGTCTGCTGAAGTTTTCCCTTTCCAGCTCTTCAAGCTTAAACGATATCAGCTTCTTTGTTTTCTGAAGTCTGGGTATCGTAAGATACTCAAGGGAATTTACTCTTCGTTTAGTCTTCTTTGTCTCTTCTGCAAGATGCTTAAGCACCAACTGTTTTTCCATAAGCCTTATGAGCTCAGGAAAAATATCCCTATACTGTTTTACTGCATTGTCCAGCTCTAGAGTCTGGCCGAAATACCCATGCCATTCATTCCTCACATCGATATTTTTAACTACTGGAACCTCAACGCCCATTATTGACCTTGAGCCAAGTTCGATGCTGGCTCCGGAAGAAAGCCCAAGAGAAACTCTTTCTATATTCAATTCTCCCTCAATAGCCTGCGCATTATATAATGAGCTTTGAGCTTTTATGAGATTGCCTGAAATCTTTGTCCTTATCTCTTTTATATCTTTTAATACCTTAAAGAATTCCATCACAAGGACATCCTGCTTTCTTTTAAGAAGGTCATGGCCCTTTTTAGCCAGCTTAAGCTTCTTTCTCAGGAGCATAAGCTCCATTCGCGTTGGTTTTACATTAGCCATCTTGCTGTTTTAATCTTACCTTTTTACTCTTTGCCCTTGTAATACTTATCAACAAACTCTTTTTTTATCCTTTTTAGCTCTGCTCTTGGCAAGCCTGAAAGAAGATTCCATGCCAGCGAGAGTGTTTCTTCTATGGCCCTATTGTCTTCAAAGCCCTGGCCCACAAACAAGCCCTCAAACTTATCAGCAAACTCAAGATACCTTTTGTCAAGCTCAGACAACGACTCTTTTCCGATAACAGCAACTAAGTCCCTCATCTCTCTTCCCTGCGCATAAGCAGCATAGATCTGGTCAGAAACGTTTGCATGGTCAAGCCTTGTCTTTCCCTCGCCAATACCATTTTTCATAAGCCTTGATAATGAAGGCAAAATATCTACTGGAGGGTATATCCCTTTTCTGTGGATATCTCTGCTTAACACAAACTGGCCTTCAGTAATATAACCCGTAAGGTCTGCAATAGGATGAGTTATATCATCGTCAGGCATTGTAAGGATTGGCATCTGTGTAAGGCTTCCTTTTCTGCCTTCTATTCTTCCGGCTCTTTCGTAGATTGTTGCAAGGTCTGTGTACATGTATCCGGGATAGCCCCTTCTTCCAGGAACCTCGCTCCTTGCAGAAGAAATCTCTCTTAGTGCTTCGCAATAATTAGTCATATCCGTCAGGATAACAAGTACATGCATGTCCTTATCATAGGCGAGGTATTCAGCAGCTGTCAATGCAATCCTTGGAGTGATAATTCTTTCAATTGCAGGGTCATCAGCAAGGTTTAGGAACATTATTACATTTCCCAGGCTGCCTGTCCTTTCGAACTCCTGCCTGAAGAAAAGCGCTTCTTCGTTCGTGATTCCCATTGCTGCAAAAACGACCGCAAACTTATTATTTTCTCCGAGCACAACTGCCTGCCTTGCAATCTGCGCTGCCAGCTGATTATGCGGGAGCCCTGAGCCTGAGAAGATAGGAAGCTTCTGCCCCCTCACAAGAGTGTTGTTCATATCTATTGTTGAGATTCCAGTCTGAATGAATTCAGCAGGATGCGCCCTTCTGCAGGGGTT
>CAYUUH010000148.1:0-3317 GCA_964447855.1 uncultured Methanosarcinales archaeon
CCTGAAGGCCGAATTCTCCAGTATAGCTCAGGTCCTTGACAGCGATTATCTTCTGCTTAAGCTCATTAGTTATATTTCCGAGCTCTATAAAATCATACTTTGTCGGGCCTGGGCCTCCAACTATGATGCCTTTAAGGCCTGTCAATCCCAAAAACTGCTCTTTCATGTATTCTGCAACCTTCCTGTAATGGTCTTTTGCAGCGCCTTCTATAATCCTATGGAATCTCTGGGCTGACTGTCCTCCTGCTTTGAACTTTCCTGGAACCTCTGAATGAGTCTTAGTTAACGGAATTATTTATTTTCCCTTAAGGAGGGCTATGTTTGCGTCCCTTCTGTCTATGACTACAAGGCCATATGCCTCCTTAACTTCCATCATCTCCCTTAATAAGTCAAGAACAAACTCCTTGTCGCACCTGTATATTCGGGTATTAAGGGGTATTGGAGGCTCTATGCTCCAGACTTTAAAGTCTTCCTGACCCTCGCGCTCTGCAACATTCCCTGCAAAGACAGCCAAGCCATGCGGAGGTGTCTGCTTAAAAAGCCTGAGATGCTGTATCATCTTCTCAAGCGAGCTTATAACATTCTTCCTTGTAGCAGCAGACTTGATGTTTGTTGCTGTCCCTTGCTCCTGGCTTAAGTGGTTTATAATCTTAGTAATCTCATATCCTGCAGGGATGTACACAGTAACTAACTCTGTATGCCTTCCCCTAAAATTTTCCAGTTCCTTGATGAACTTCTTGAGTTCATGCTTTTGCTTCTCGCTTAGTGACATGAGTTGTAAGGAAATCTGATGCTTTATAAATATTGCCACGTCCCGATAGGAAATCTGAAGGATAATCTAAGTTTATTGTTTGTTTTAGAGCCAGTATGGCCACGAGAATATTATAAGCCTAACAAAAATCGATAAGTTTATGGTCCAAAACTTGCCCTGCAATTTTGGAAACCTTTAAAAACTGACCTTATTTCTCCTCTCTATCTGGGGCTATGGGGTAGCTTGGACACATCCTTTCTGGTTTGGGACCAGACGACCCCGGTTCAAATCAGTAGCCCTAAAGAAATTGGGCACTGGCGAAAGTCCGGGTAGCCCCATCATAATCAAAAATAATGCAAAGGTAAGAAAATGGCAGTAGAAAAAAAATATGGTTCTATAAAAAGGTTCGGAGCTCGATACGGAAGGCGAGGCAAAGAAAAGTTTGCTAAAATCGAGGAAGAGCAGCGCAAGACACATAAGTGCCCTTATTGCAACAGCCTTAAAGTGAAGAGGGTTGCGGTTGGTATATGGTCATGCAAAAAGTGCAAGGCAAAGTTCACAGGAAAGGCTTACTCTACCCAAAAAGCAATAGCTGTTGAAGAAAAGTCAGAGGAAGCAAAGTAAAATGGTAGAATACAAGTGTTTTGATTGTAACAAAAAGGTTGGAGCAGACTACCTCAGAAAGAAGGTAAGGTGCCCATACTGCGGAAGCAAGATGCTGTTTAAGCCAAGAAATGTGGCTACAAAGGTAAAAGCAAGGTAAAATGGCAGATGTTACAAAAGAAACAGAGCAGAAGATTGCCCAGCTGCAGTTAATGGAACAGAATCTTCAAAGTTTTCTATTGCAAAGGCAGCAATTCCAGTCGCAGCTTATAGAGGTGGAGTCTGCACTGAAAGAGATTGAGACTTCTAAGGAAACCTACAAGATTATAGGCAACATCATGGTTAATGCTTCTAAAGAGGATTTAAAGAAAGACCTGCAGGAGAAGAAGAGTATTCTTGAGCTAAGAATAAAGACCCTTGAGAAGCAGGAAAAACAGATTAAAGAAAAAGCCACAAAAACCCAGGCTGAAGTTCTTGAGAAGATAAAAGAAAAGTGATTAAGTTGGTCGGTAAAAAACAGATTAGCGAGGTAATCGAATTCTTATCAGCCTTGCAGGAAGATTCCGGGGTTCCAAAAAATATCAAACTTAAGATACAGGAGATTATAGACAGCCTCAAGGACACAGAAAATGTATCTATCAAGATTAACAAGGCATTGAGCGACCTTGAGGAGATTGCAGAAGATTCGAACATGCAGTCATATACAAGGACGCAGATATGGAATGCTATATCCTTATTAGAAACTCTAGCTTCTTGATAACAGCTCTTGCTCTTTCTCTAAATACTCATATTTAGTTATCCTGTTAGTGATATAATCTATCTGAAGGTCTTTAAGTGGGTCGTCTATATCTTTTATGCTGATGATTATTGCACTCTCTGTTTCAGGCTCCTCTGCTGCAACTTCCTCAGTGCCTTCGGCATAGGCTCTGCCCCAAGTCATAGTAACTGCTCCAAGCACTAAGGCTGAGATTACTAAGAGCAAAGTAGCAACTAATGGTGATAATGCCTTTTTGTTCATTTTTTCCCCTTCTTAAGCCACTCTCTCTGAAGCAGTAGTGCGTAAATAAATAGAGTTATTATTATCATTTCAAAAAATGCAGTTGATATTCTAGGGATATTGGTTATTTCAAGCTTATTTGTTATAGTCAATAGCTCCTCAATAACATAAACAAGGAGGGCTATGAACAAAAACTTCCATGGGTCGAGATAAGTTCCTTTTTTCTTGGGAAGCCTGAACAAGACTACAAATAATGAGATGACGATTATAACTAAAGCAATGTTATAGAATGGTGCTACCTGGCCAAGGCATACTGCCGTTGCATAGTTCATTTGCAGTACCTCACCGTGTTAATCTGCATTATCAGAGCGCTGATTATAAGTCCTAGTATGACTGTAGGGATTATATGCGTGATAAATGGGCTCTCGAATATGTTGAATGCTCTTAATGCACCAAATATCTCTAGTATCGCAAATAGCACAAGTGCATATACCCATAGTCTCCATGTGCCTACCTGCTTCTTTTTGGCTGACAAGGCAAGAAGGCTTAATGCAATCGCTCCTGCAATTAGCGATAAGAAAACATTTGAAAGCTTAAGTATACCTTCTGTAAAGTTTACCATTATTCACCCTTTTTCATTATATCCCGTATTTGCATTATAAAAAGGTTTCTTTTTGGGAGGTTTGACTTGAATCTTGATTTTCGGCAAAGAGCCAGTCTGGAAACCGAAACCTTTTTAAGTACTACATACTGAGTAAGTATAGATACACTAAAGTATGTAGTAGACATGAAAGAAAGAATAACCCTGACAATAGACAAGGAGCTTCTCAATTGGCTTGATGCAAGAGTAGATGACAAACTCTTTGCAAACAGGAGCCACGGCCTGGAGTTCCTGGCAAAGAAAAAGAAGAGCATTCTACTATGAAAGCCAAGAATACTGCCAAGAGGTTTGAAGAGCTGGAAAAC
>CAYUUH010000149.1:0-3266 GCA_964447855.1 uncultured Methanosarcinales archaeon
GAGGATTTTAAATATGGTAAAAGAAAGGTTCAGGTGCCCTTACTGCGGAAAAGAGACCCATCTTTATGAGACTTACTGTTCGCAGTGCGAGCATGATCTCGCGAAGTTCAGGGGAAAGATTGACAAGAAAGATGATGATATGAAATGCTTTATAGCAACAGCTGCTTACGGCACTCCTTTTGCAAAAGATATTGATATTCTGAGGAAATGGAGAGACAGGAGCCTTAAGCCTCACTTTCTTGGCAGGTTATTTGTCAGAGCTTATTACAAAGTGAGCCCTCCGGTTGCTAGATTTATCTCAAAAAGAAACAGGCTTAGAAGATTTGTAAGGCTTTGTTTAAGGCCAATTGTTGATTTTCTTAGACACTTCTTATAATTAGACTAGGAAAAACATAAGCTTTAAATATTAGGTTTAGCTACTCAGTAGTGAAAACTAGCAATTTTACTGGCTAGACTTATATTCATAAAATGGGGGAACAAAAAGTTCATAGTAAGGATATAGTCGCTATGATTAGGGATGCGACTGAGTCTTCTAGATTCCAGAGTATTATTGCGGAGGGACGTGTTCTTGTTGTAGACAACAGCCCAACCAATCTAGAGGCCACATTAGATTCTTTCGCTAGGTTTTACTTAAAACACAATCTACATGTTGAGCTATATGGAACAACAAAGTCTTCCGATGCTATAGAAATAGTTAGAAATCATTCCCCATCTCTAGCAATAATTCCCAAGATGAAGTTTGAGAGGACATCTTTGCCTCAAAAGATTAGGGAGATAAATAATGGCGTGAGGGTCGTAGAGAAACCTGGTTCTTTAGATTTAGCTTTGGTATCTGATGTTGAATTTGAATACGGCAAAGAGCTGAGCGAATATTCAACTATGAAAATTGGAGGATTAGCTACATGTGTAGCAACTCCAGGCACAAGAGAAGGACTGCAGGCTATCATCAAGCTATGTTCAGAACATCATGTTCCTTATCGGAGGAGGGGAAGAGGCTCTAACTCAATCTACGGCCACCTTCATGGTGTGCTAATAAACTCCCAGGCAATGTCAAACATACTGTCAGTTAGCTGCAGGGGTACAAAATACACGAATCTGCAGGAAGCTGAAGAGCTGATAAAATCCCTCAGCAAAGGGGAAGAAGTATTTGTCGAGATTGAGGCAGGAATGTCGTTGCCTGTACTTGCAAGGATGGGTGTAAGGTATAGTCTTAGCGGAGTGGAATATGCAATAGGAATCCCAGGAACAATTGGCGGTGCTGTTGTGATGAATGCAGGAGCAGGAACCGATAAACCCACTATGGACAAGTTTGAGGTTGCCAATGTAGTTGACCCAAAAGGAAAAATTCAGATATTTCCTAGGGACAGATTAGCTCCTGCACATAGGTACACCAGGCTGCAGGACCCAACATACGAGAATCACTTTGTATATTCAGTTGTACTTAGGCTCACAAAAGGTGACCAAGCCAAGGTAGAGGAGGATACTGAGAGATTTAGTCTTGCCAGAAAGCCGGAGCCTAAAGAACCTTCAATAGGTTCAATGTGGAGAAGGAGAGGATATACCAGGGAAGGAGACAAGGACGATCCAGGCGCAACACAGTGGTATGCTGATGACTTGATTACTACAGCAGGATGCAATGGGTGGCGTTCAGAGAGCGGAGCAGTTATAATCCCCCCAGAAAGGCAGTATGTAAGTTTTTTCTTAGCTCCCAGGAGAGGGATACTTTCAACTGCACCTAGGGCGACGGTTTATGATGTTGTGGAACTTGCTAAGAGGATTTATGATCAGGTTTATAGGAGCCAGGAAGTTAAGCTAGTTTTAGAAGGAAGGTTTGTTGGTGAGACTAATTCAGGAAGATCTTTGTATAAAGTAGTTCAAGGCGTATTAAATGATAAATATAGCCTTGCTGAAGTTAAAGACGATCTGAAAATTTAGAATGGTAGAGCTAATCATACTAAGGCATGCCCAGACAACAAGGGACACAACTTATGTGAAAGATTCTCCTACTGAGGGCGCGCCTTACAAGGAGTCAGAAGGGCCAATTCTTAAAGGACATTCCAATGATATTGCTTACAGGCTGTCTGATTTAGGAGTTCTTCAGGCTTATACTACAGCTGAAAGAATAAGAAGGCATTATGAAGGCTTGGGCAAGCTTGGAAAAGTAGTTCTTTGCAATAGTCCATTGCTTAGAGCTACAGAGACAGAGGAAATCTTGAAACTGGTTATCCATGAGGCAGTATGTGCTGATATCGGAGAACTTACAGAAAGAAATTTCGGAGGTATCGAAGGCCATAAGATAGTTGACCTGAACAATGCCTTAAAAGATACCAAGATGTACCCTAGCTTAGATCTGGCATTGACTTATTCAGACAACTTTGATTATCTTGAAGAGGCATTAAAAATTAGGGGCTTAAAAGTAGAGCATAGAGATAGTGAAGACTTTAAATCAACCCTAAGGACGAGGCACCGTGGGCTAAGGTATATACTTGAAAACTACTCTTGGGCAGACTGTATTATCGCAGTTGTTCACCAGATTTCAGGCGTTTTCACCATTGGAGCAGTTGACCTGCTTGACAAGAAAGAGGAAGATGTTGAAAGAATCCTTAGCGGAATAGACGTAAGCTCTTACTATGCTAAAAAGAAAATTGTTCCATACTCACATCTTGAGCCATCAAGGTTCAGCAGGATAAGGATTACTGAGTTTGAAGGGACAATGTGGGTAGAGTATATAGAGCAGAATGAAAGCGGGCATTTAACCTCACTACAGCACAAGCGGATTCTTGACCCAAAGGACAGGGAGCTCGTAGACCGGATAAGGGCCTCATTAGTGCATCTTTACAGCAGCAGAGGGCTTCCTTTAGGCCCTGACAGAAGCACGCCTGCAGATGGATTCCCTGTAGCAGACCCAACTAAATTTGACCCAGCACACCCTTTCAGGCCTGAATCAAATGGCCAAAACAAGTGATTGTCTAATATTCTATTCCGATTCTTGTGGAGTATAGGTCCCTGAACACTTCAAGGCAATGCTCCATTGATACGACTAGCCTGATATCTTTTTTAGTCATATCTTTTGAGAGCTCTTGAATCATATGGATTATGCGGTCTCTTACCGAGCTGAATTCTTCTGCTTTCTTTATGTTGAACTCATAATACAACTCATAGTAAAGCTGGATAGCTTTCTGAATTTCTCCAAGGATTTTTACTCCGCCCTCTGAAGGCTTGACCTTCTGGTCAAGTATATCTCTTGCAGAATTTCTTAGAATATC
>CAYUUH010000150.1:0-1843 GCA_964447855.1 uncultured Methanosarcinales archaeon
CCTTTATCGTGGGGGGTGAAGGGAATTTTCAGAACTGAATATCGTTGATGATAGATTAAGGCTGATAATAAAATGACTAATACAATTGGAATTGCAGACACTACATTTGCAAGAGTGGACATGGCAGGTTTTGCAGTGAAGGCTCTAAAGGATAATGTAGCTGGAATTAAGATCATACGGTATACAGTTCCAGGTGTCAAGGACTTGCCGATAGCATGCAAGAAGCTTATTGGCGAACATAACTGCGATATCTGCATGGCTTTAGGTATGCCTGGGCCCGAGGTTATTGACAAGCAGTGCGCGCATGAAGCTTCAACAGGGATAATAAGCGCCCAGTTGCAGACAGGCAGGCATATACTTGAGGTCTTTGTCCACATGGACGAGGCCAAGAACGACAAAGAGCTTTTCAGGATAACAAAAGAGAGAACGACAAAACATGCGTTAAATGCGATTGCCCTGCTTAAAGGTGGAGAGGCTCTCCAAAAACGTGCAGGAACAGGAAGAAGGCAGGGCCACATGGACGTTGGCGCAATAGTATAAGATGGAATATGGAATTGAAGCCATGCTTCCTCCCTTAAGAGAAGGGGTTGACAAAGGATATTGGGAGGTTATGAAGCTTGTAGTTGTGAGGGAACAGCCTCCGCTTTACTGGGTGGCAAGATATAACCGTGCACTCAACATGTCGCTTGGGCTCAACCAGATTTCAAATCATTGGTTCAGTCTTGGTGGAAGAAGAATTTCAGGAGAAAACCTTTACAGAAGGTTTTACCGCAGCAACCATTCGTTTAATCATCTAAGGTGCAAGAAGGCAGAGAGTGATTTGGTCATAATATTATTGAATGAAAGTTTAAGGACATAAATCGGGGGTATTGAAATGGCAAATGAAAGACTTGGATTGGTAGTCTCAGACTACAACGCAGATATAACCCATCTGATGGGAAAGATAGCAGAGGAGCACGCAGTGTTCTTAGGGGCTAAGATAACGAAGACAATAAGAGTTCCTGGAGCATTTGACATACCAATTGCAGTGAAGAAGCTAGTTGATATGAAGAATATAGACGGCGTGGTTACTCTTGGAACGGTTATTGAGGGAGACACAGACCATGACACGATTGTCGCAAGCAATGCTGCAAGAAAGATAACTGATTTGTCAGTTGAGTCTGGAAAGCCGGTAAGCTTGGGAATCTCAGGCCCAAAGATGAGCCATCCTGACGCTGTCAAGAGGCTTGAAGGCTATGCAAAGAGGGCTGTGGAGACAACTGTAAAGCTTTTGAGAAGGCTGAATGCCTAAAACAGGCAAGCTTTTTATACTTTACAGGCAATATACACTCATGAAGCGCAGCAAAGTACACAGCTTCATTTTGTTCAGTTTGGGGGCATGGTTTGAAGAAGCGAACAAGCATATTGAAGACAGACCCCTAAAAGTCAGCATTTCTAAGAAGATCTTCATAGAGCTTTTGACGAACGCAGGCATTGCCGGAAAGCAGGAAAGAGCTTTGTACAAGAACCTTGAGCTGCTGGAAAAGCAAAAGCTGATTGCCTATGAGAACAAGGAGATTGAGCTTACAAAGAAAGGAGAGAAAGCATACGCAGGAGTAAAAAAAGAGATGGAGCCTTTCATAAACGTCCTTGCAAAGCTCACAGAAAAATCACCCACTTCTTACACGAGAAAAGTGCAGACTGTGTTTAGATAGTTTTATAAATAAGCCCTAAATCCAAAATAAAAAGTTCTAGAGTTGTTTAGCAGCTTAAAACTAGAGAGTTGAAAGTATGAACAAAGAATTAGCATCAGCAGAAAAAGGGCTAATGCATCCAAGGGTGGACAATCCAGACACGTAAAAGC
>CAYUUH010000150.1:1853-3257 GCA_964447855.1 uncultured Methanosarcinales archaeon
GGAATAGAGGTTACCTGAGAAGAGCCTATTTCTGATGAAAGCAGTGAAGCTCAGGGTGGCTCTGCAACAGTATACAGAGCAACAGTAAAGCCCCATTTCAAGCTTTTAGTTGAAGGAGAAGTAACTACAACGGACACTATTGCTGCAAAGATATGGCATCCTAGATATAATGACTATCAAAGAAATAAGCCCCTTGATATAAGCAGACATAGAAGGTGGCGCAGCAGGGAAGTAGAGATGATGAAAAGTATTTTTCAGTATCTTAGGGATATGGGTGCACCGACAAATGAACATTATGAAAGGCACTTAGTGCAGTGTTTTACAGGAGGAGAAATAGGAGAAAGCGAAGGAAGAGAAGTTGGTTACCTCCTGATGGAATATATCGACGGAAGCGATTTAGAAAGATATGTTAAAACTAACGGTCCCATGGATGTTAAAGAAGCGCTTGATGCTGGAATAGCTATCGCAAAAGTGCTGACTGCCGCTCACCGTTATAATATCATTCACAGAGATATAAAGCCAAGAAATGTCTTGAGAACTAAAGAAGGAATAGTCAAAGTAGGAGACCTTGGCCTTGTTAAAAGGACTATGGACTTCTTAGTTGAGAGAGAAGAAATGGTAGGTACCCTCCCTTACATGGCTCCGGAAGTATTAGACCTTAGTAAGAGAAGCCAAGCAGGACAGAATAAAAAAGACAATGCCGAAGAAATGAAAACTAGAGATGTTTATTCTCTTGGCGCGACACTGTACTTCCTTCTGACTAAAGAAGTTCCGAGAGCTTATGACTCCATGGAGGATGCAATGCATGGAAGAACACACAGCGTAAGAAAGTTGTCTGAATTAAGAACTGATATTCCTGCTGCCGTTGAAACAGTGGTTATGGGGCTTATGTCCAGAGAAAACGAGAAGAGGCCGAAAGCTCATCAGGCATTGGGCGCCCTTGAAACCCTAAGAATCGTACTTTAATCTTTCTCAAGTATTATAACATTCCCGCGGCCTTTTTTTATACGCTTGACAATTCCTTTATGTTCAAGCTCAGTTATCATTAAGCTGACTTTTGCCTCAGAAAGAGGAAAATGTTGCCTTATCTCCTTCTGTGTTGTTCTGCCGCCTTCCTGCTTTATGACAGAAACAAGCTTGTCCAGGTCAGATTTAGTCCCTTTGGATTCCTCTTGAGTTGTCTCTTCTTCCGTTTCATTCTTTGATTTAGGCTTTTTCTTAAGCAGGTAATAAGCGCCAAGCCCAACAGCAACCAATCCGATAATCCAATAATAGGAAGTATAATTGCCATTTCCGTCAAGCTCTCCTGGATTAAGTTGGTCAGACTCTTCAATCAGCTGAGCATCTTCATCAACAGATGGAAATAGAACAAGGTCAAGCACATATGTCCCTGAGCCTTCAACA
>CAYUUH010000151.1:0-3230 GCA_964447855.1 uncultured Methanosarcinales archaeon
CCAGAAGAACTCGCACTGATAGATTGAGTACATTTCATCACATATTCCAGTCATCTGCCCGGTTTCCAAACTATTTTGCAGACAGTCATTATAATTCTTAAGAATTGAAACCCACCCGTCAATTCCTGCCTGTATTCCAGTAAGACATACTGGAACAAAGATGGGTTCTCTTATATTTGGAAGGCAAAGCAAAACGCTTCCGACAATTCCAGACTGAATGACATTGGCAACCCTATAAGTTCCTCCCAGATCGCACCTCGAAGGAGGACAAATAACAGGATCGCAAACATTAAACAGCAATCTACAATCACTTATGCTCATGAAATTCTGGCACTGTGCAGCATCTAATACGGGCTCAGGAGTAGAATCTCTGCTGAATATCTGTGTGCCTATCTTTACCCTTTGTTGACTAGACTGAGATGCTGCCTCAAGAAGCGCTGACCTTGACTGTTGTATAAGCCTCCTTGATTCTGAATCACTCTGCCCAAGCACACTTGCACTTGAGGATACGCCCTCTTCAACAATCTGGCAGTCATCATCTGCACCGGCGATTCCATCGCTCATAACATTGCAAATCTTCCAACTTCTAGGCAGGCCTGATTTGTCGTAAGCTGCTTGTGTATTTGCCAGCCCAAGCTTCGGCTCAACCTTGACATACCATCCTTTATTAACATCAAAAGGTACGTAAGCAGGCATTCCTTTGTAAGGTTCTGTATCAAAATATCTGACAATCTTATACTGTTCATTTATTTTATTATTATAATCAGTTCCCTCATTCAAATCCCTTATTGCAAGGATTCCATTAGCGGCAAGTATTGTATCAATTTTTCCTGTGTCAGTCTCTCTCCCACTAACGGTTCCGCTGCTGGTCCCTCCGCTATGCACTTCGTTATAATTATAAGCCGCAGTTCTCTGTAACCTGCCATCAGTATCTTTGTCGCCAACAAAAAGATACTTCCCACCTGTTGCATTTAAGACAACAACTCCCCACTTGCCATCATCAGATGCATCTAAATTAGTCACGGCTACAGTTCCAACTCTCCCAGCTTTCACATCTATTTTATTAAACTCTGCAGTGATAGTCGATAACGTAGCTGCTTTTGGAGATGGTGTGGCAACAAGCCCTTTGTTTACCTCACTTACAGATATCTCCGAAAGTCTTTTCTGCTCAGCATTTATACTTGAGAATATCTTATTCACTTCCCTCCCAGCACTAGCATTATATCCTGCATTTACAAGCTTTAGATTATAATACAAATCCCTAAGCTCCGTATAAGTGTAAGCTGTCCTTCCATTTGAATCAGGTTCTTGTAAACTTTTAACCCTGGAATCTTCTGGAAAATCTGCTTTCAACTTCTTAAGCATCTCTCTGGCAGCCAACTGAGAATCGACACTACTGTCCCCCAAGAAACCGCCTGAAGTCGTGATTCCTTGAATCTTCTCTATATCTTTTACAACATCATTAGTCTCGTCCATGTTTCTTTCTCTAGCTTCAATCTCTGTATTTATCTTGTCCTCATTTGCATTAAGACAGAGAGTCACAGTGCTATAATCTCCTTTTTTAACCATCTCCTCGCACCTTTTTATCCAACCGCTATCTCCAGACATTGTCTGTGTCCTCGCCATAGCAGTTCCTCCCAAACCAGTCAAAAGATTTTTCACAATGAGTGCTGCAGAAGTTGCGAGACAGGTAGTCTTCAAAGTAGTTATTGTCTTGCCAAGCTGATCAGAAACCCTCTCCCACTTAGCTATCGTCTTATTTAACGATTGAATTGTATCATTCCTTCTGTTAGGAGCAAGTTGTATCGCTCTCTTTTCTATTCCAATAGTTATAGAAAGATTTGTTAGAGTAGCACCTCCACTTACTTTCGGCGTTAAGATAACTTTTGCAACACTAGTAGTATTTATTGACTCAAGCTTCACAGGTTCAAGCGTGCAGAACTCTTCAGCAGAAGCATCTACTCTCATTATTTTTTTACCTTTAGATACCGGAACAAAAATGCCTCTTGAATTTTTCTCATTACACCAGACACTTATTTCAACAGACTCTGGATCTATGACTCTCTCCAGTCTTAAGCTCGTAATTTTGCCTGCGCTTTTAACCTGCTGAAACTTTGTTGGATCCTGCCCTAACCGCAACGCAGTATCATTGCCGGAATACTCTTTTTCATTTAGAGAGAAAACTGTGCTGCTCCCGATTCTAAAGATAGCAGAAGGAGAAGCGTCAACTTCTACATTAGAAAGTCTTATGGTTCTGTATTTCCCATCAATCTTTAATACTGCAATTGCTTTCTCATCATTAACACTTATAAGAGAACTCAACTGATTCTTCCACTCGTAAACATATTTCGAGTTGGGATATTTTTCAATAAGTTCGTTCAACAGTCTTCTCTGAGTCCCTTTCTTCAACGAATTGAACGAAGGATTCTGTGCTAACCTTAAAGCCGTTATAAGTGCCTGCTCTCCATAAACAAGCGCGCCATCGCTGTCAGTACTCCTCTCAGAAGGATAATCTTCTGCAACTTTCTCGTAAGCTGCAATCGCATCATTAAACTCTGATTCATCAACCGGATTTGGTAAATCTATATCAAATAACATGAAGCCACTTCCTTCACTCTCCTTGCCTCCGCTCTGGATGAAATTCATGTAACTTACAAGCCCTTTTTGCGTCTGCACATACCAAACGTCAGCAGGCACATTGCCGCTAGCTTTTCCGTCATTACTAACAATCAAAATTCCTGCATTTGGTTTTATATCCTCTACAACCCTGCCAAGAAAGTAAAGATCTCCCCTTGAGTCAACTCCGTAAAACCCTGCTTGCAAATTACCTTTGGCCATATCACTGACTTCAATATAATAATAGTACAGCTTGCCTTCTGACTTAAACTCTCGAGTGACAAGTCCTGTCTTTCCATCAGGAGCACTAATCATCCCAGCTGCAAATGGGCTCAACTCTAGAGTTATTGCAGAATTACCTCTGCATGATAGCTCAACCTTGCCAAAACCCTGGCCTGAGAGATTTTTATCTGCAACTATTTTTTTCACCGTACATCTTCCACTGTCAAAACTGCTGCCTTCAGTAACTTCGAAAGCATCACTCCCGGTGTCGCTTTCCACTTCAATCTTTGCTCTTGTCGGTCCGGACACAAAACCTTGATAGTTTGCTTCCAATCCTGCCTGGCAGTACATCCCCGGCAAATAAACTTTGTTTGAAGTCTTTCCTTTTTCTG
>CAYUUH010000152.1:0-3212 GCA_964447855.1 uncultured Methanosarcinales archaeon
GTTTAAGCTGGTTAAGCGCGAATCTTACCTGAGCTTGTGAATGATTCTTAGTAAGCCACCTTGAAGTGAACGGCAGGCCATTATAAGCCTCAATCTGCTTCAAGATATCACGGACAAATCCAACTCTTACGGATTTCTTGCCAAGAAGCATAAAAACAGATGCATCTCCTTTTTCATGTATAAGACCTGCACCAGTTGTTGCAAACGGCTCAACTGCAATGACTGTTCCCTTCTCAAGCTGAGTGTCATCTTTAGTATCAAAGTTAGGTATCGACGGCGCGCAATGGATGTTATAAACGTCTAGGCCATGCCCAGATAAATTGCGCACTGGCTGAAAGCCCATGCCAACTATAGTGTCTTCAATTGCCTTCCCAATTTTTCCTATCTTAACTCCTACGCCAAGCAATTCTGTTGCTGCCTTAAGCGCTTCCTGCGATGCCTTGACTAAATCAGAGTTTTTGCCGCTTAGATCGACAGAACATGCTGTGTCTCCTATGCAGCCGTCAACATGGACTCCCACATCAAGACAGCATAGCTCGTCAGAAAGGATTGTATCGTCATCTGCCTCAGGGCAGTAGTGCGCAGCTGCCTCGTTCAATGATACCTGAACTGGAAATGCCATATTGCCTCCAAGCTCAAGAATCTTGGACTCGACACTGTTGCATATATCGAAAATTTTGGCGCCTTTCTTAATCAAAGATTTCCCATAATCCAAAGCTTGCGCTGCTATCTTTCCAGCTTTCCTATAACTGTCAAGTTCTTCCATAAAGAACAAGTTTCAGTCACGGCTATAAAAAGGTTTTGGGATAATAGTTAATATTGTTCTCCCCTATAGAACTTAGCTGCATCCTCGGGAAGGACAGAATTGATTATTGCATCAGAACCAAACTCAAATCCAGCCCAGTTGGCAAGCCTTGGGCACACTTCAATGTGGAAGTGCAAATCTTCTCCTGCAGGAGCGTACTGAAGATAGTAATTAAATGATGCATTAATCTCCTTAAGCTTGTCAAGAATCTTCTTCATGATATCCGCAAGGTCATCCATCTCCTTATCGTTAAGTTCGCAAAGTGTTTTAGCATGTCTCTTTGGGAAGATCCATACCTCAAAGTTAAACCTTGAAGCATACGGAGTGAAAGCAACCATAGTACTGTTTTCAAAGCATCTTCTGAAGCTCCCTTTCTCGATATTGATGATATCGCAATAAGGGCAGTGGTCGAATTTTTTAACTGCCTCTACCTTCTCCTTAATCTTCTCAGGAACCATATTTATCGCTGCAATCTGAGTATGGGAGTGAAACAGAGAAGTTCCGGCTTCACGGCCGTGGTTCTTGAAAACTAAAACATATTTTATACCTTCCATCGCGCTTAATGCATCAATCCTTCCGCAGTAAATCTGGAAAACTTTCTTTATCCTGTCTTTTGGCAGGTCCCAAAGCTGCTTGCAGTGTTCGGGAGTCTCAACAAGAACCTCATGCTTGCCGTATCCTGAAGAAAAAGTAAAGTAAGTATTATCTGTTTTTATGTTATAGTTGCCTTCCTGCCTGACTGCAGGAAACTTGTTCGGAAACCATCTGAGCTCCCAGTTCTTTGCGCCTATCCTACCTATCTCTGGGGGAGTAAGGTGCTCATTGCCCGGGCAGAAAAAACAGTCTTTCTCATCGACACAGATTGCGTCTTCATGCTTAAACTCCTTGGGTCTCTTTTTTCGGTCGGTTGAAAAATATACCCACCGTTTAAGAAAGTAATCTTTTCTAAGCTCCATTTTGCTTTTCTAATGCCATATTGTGGGCTTTGAGATAATTGTCAGCAAGAATCCCCCAATCAAGATTTGGCGCGAAGTGCTCTGCTTTTACCTTTTCTGCGATTCTACCCTTCTTAGGGAGTGTGGTGTACCAGTACATCTTGTCGGCAAGTTGGGTTATTACTTCCTCATCGGACTTGTTGTGCCTCTTTATCACAAATATTCCTACATCCTGATCCTTCTGGTGCTGGAGATATCTCCCAAATCCTGCCAGGTCAGTCGTTATCGAAGGAACACCATAAGCAGCTGACTCTAATGGGGTATATCCCCATGGCTCATAATATGAAGGGAAGATTCCAAGATGACATCCCCATATTGCAGGGTAATAGTCCATATCTAAAAGCCTGTCAGAAGAACTCAAATAGCCAGGGTAAAATATAACCTTGACTCGGTCTTCCTGCCTGTTAAGCAAGCCGGAATTAAGAAGGCTCTTTATTACCAGGTCATTCTGCTGGTCCCATAGCTCATAAGTGCATAAAGGAGGAGTTCCCTTTTTTCTGAATGTGGCCATACCTTTCTTGAACTTCATAAGGAAATCCTCATCAAAAAGCTCAGCGCAAGTAGGCATTTTCCTATGTATAAAGCTATCCAGTATCGACCTTCTTATATCAGGGAGGACATCATCAACTGCGTCCTGTATATCTTCAAAGAGTGCCTTGTTTTCAAGCACTTCAAGGTGAATGTTCTTTATCCCTGCTGGCACAAAAAAGAATACCACTACCGTCTTTGTGCTCTTCTCTTTTTTTAACTGCTCATTAAGCCTTGCCAATGCGGCAATAGTAACATCAAGGCCTTTGTTCTTAAACTCGTATCTGCCTGAGATATAATAGATTAATGTTTCATCGTCGTTGAAAGAATAATATGGCAAAAAGAAAGGCCTGATAAATTCCATAATCTTTAGCTTGTACTTCTTGTGTTTTATCGGGACTTCCTCGAGATTTGGAAGCTCTTCAAAATCAAGGCCGTTTGGCAGGAGAAGGTCTGGCTTTCTTCCAAGGATTTTCTCTGCTTCCATCCCAGTTATTTCACTTACGGTTGTGAATACATTTGCATGCTGGGCGCTTGCCTTCTCAAGCATGTGCTTATCCTGCATATGGTAATTTATTGCTTCTTTGTCAGGATCTATTTTGTCAAGAATTCCGTAAAGGTCTCGGTTGTTCCCTGCAAGCGTTCTGCCGAGCATGGTGGCGTGAGTTGTGAAAACCGTGCGTACATCAACCTCGCTCTGTGCAAGATGAATCAGGCCTGCTCCAGAGAGCCACTCATGGAACTGGCCGACTATTTTCCCTTTTAGAACTTTAGCCATCTTCTCAATCATAATTCCTACTGCAGTAGACCATACGACTGGGTCGTCAAACTCTGTGCTGCTGTTCAATGAATCAATCTTGTAAGCATCCCATAAGTCTCCCTTA
>CAYUUH010000153.1:0-3188 GCA_964447855.1 uncultured Methanosarcinales archaeon
AAATGGTGATATGATTCTGCTAAAGAAAGCCATAGCAAAAGAGCTTTACTCTATAGGCTATGAGCAATCCAAGATATCTTTAGTTCTTAATATCACACAGCCAATGGTCAGCAATTACCTTGCTGACAAGTTAGATGTTCCAAAAAAGATTAGGGAGTATTCTAAGCTAGCTATTGAAAAGATAAAAAATAAAGAGACTCCCAGCTTTCTCAATTGCATCGCCTTTTCAAACAACTTGGAAGGTCCTAAGATACTTGCAGATGAGACAGAGATAATGAGCTCTGAAAGAAAGGAGCTGATAGCAGACCTCACCGATGCATTTACAATCCTTAAAGGCCTGGAGATTTCAGATTTAGTCCCTAAGGTAAAGATTAATATTGCAGTTTTGAAGGGCTCAAAAGATCCAGAAAATATTGCCTCTTTTTCAGACGGGCTTATAATATTAGACAATAGAATCTCGTCAATGACTGATATAAGGTTTGGGAAGAGCAAACACCTTGCTTCATTGCTGATTTATCTAAATTCAATAAACGATGAAATAAAGTCAATAATGAACCTGAAGTTTAATGAGAACCTTATAAAAAAGTTCAAGCATTCTTACTTAACCAAAGACTTCAAGCTAAAGGAAAACAAAAAGGCTGATGTTCTTTTGCATGAGGGAGACTTTGGAATCGAGCCTTGTGCTTATATAATAGGAAAAAATGCAGCAGATGTTGCAAACAAATTGAGGTGGAATTATGGAACCGTTTAGTGTGTTAATGAAAGTAAGGGAGATAAAGCCCTTAGTGCATCATATAACCAACTGGGTTACAATCTATGACTGCGCAAATATAACCAGAGCATTTGGAGCTCTGCCTGTCATGGCTCATGCGCCAGAGGAAGTTGAGCAGATGAGCTCTATTTCAGGAGCTTTAGTCCTTAATATAGGGACGCTGACTGTTGATTTGATAGAAGCCATGATTCTCGCTGGGAAAAAGGCAAATGAGAAAGGAATTCCGATTGTTCTGGATGCAGTTGGTGTGGGAGCAACTGACTTAAGGACGAACAAGGCGCTTGAAATACTTGATAGAATCCATGTAGATATAATCAAGGGAAACTCATCAGAGATTGCAAAGCTTGCGGGCGCTAAAGCGCAGACCCTTGGGGTTGAGGCTTCAGATGTTGAAGGGGATTTGATTGAGCTTGCAAAAAAGCTTGCATCTGAGCGCAAGGCCACTGTTGTGGTTACTGGAGTGCATGATATAGTAACTGACGGCAAGAAAATATATATCTGCAAGAACGGCCATGATATGATGGGCTCGATAGTCGGAACCGGGTGTATGCTTGCGTCAGTTATAGCGAGTTTCGCAGCTGTGGAGGATGATTACACTAAAGCTGCTGCAGCTGCTTTAACATGCTACGCAATTGCTGGGGAGCTTGCGTCAAGGGAAGCGAAGGGCCCTGGAAGCTACAAGACTCAGTTTTATGATGAGGTCTATGAGCTAGATGAGGAAGTTGTCAACGGGCTTGCAAATCTTGAAGAGATAGATGGCTGATTATTTTAACAGCATGATAAAGAAAGAACTATTGAAATCTATGGGCCTGTACTTTGTTACAGACAGCAGGCTCACTAAGAAGACAGTCATTGACGATGTCAGATCTGCTGTATCTATCGGAGTAAAAATAGTGCAGTACCGCGAGAAGGATAAATGCACTAAAGAGATGGTTGAAGAAGCCAGAAAGATAAAAGAGATATGCTCAGACAGGGCGATATTCCTTGTTAATGACAGGATAGATATTGCTTTGGCAGCAGATGCAGATGGAGTTCATCTTGGGCAGGATGACATGCAATACGAGATTGCCAGGAAACTTATTGGCGAAGACAAGATAATTGGGCTGACGGTGCATAATGTCCAGGAGGCAGCTGAAGCAGAAAAGCTTGGAGCAGATTATGTTGGCATAAGTCCCATATTTGCTACGAACACTAAGAGCGATGCCGGAAAGCCAGCAGGCATAGAGCTAATAGAAAGAGTTAAGAATAAAATAAGCATCCCATTTACAACAATTGGAGGCATAAACCTAGGGAATATTGACCAGGTTGTAAATGCAGGCGCAAAAAGCGCTGTTGCAATATCTGCTATTGTTGCCAAAGATGATGTTAAAACTGAGGTGAAGAAGTTCATACAAAAACTTGGAAGATGACTACTCAACTACACAATGCAAAACTATCAGATGTAACTCCTGAGATGGAGAAGGTTGCCCAGAAAGAATCTATTCCTGTCAAGAAATTGATGAAGAGCATGGCGGAAGGGCTTATTGTGATTCCAGCCAACAAGCACCACAAAAGGCTTGAGCCAATAGGCATCGGGGAAGGGCTAAGGACAAAAGTGAACGCTAACATAGGAACATCCCCGCATAAATTTGACCTTCAGTGCGAGATTAAGAAACTTGATGTGGCTGTAGCTGCAGGCACCGACACTATAATGGACCTTAGCACTGGAGGAGATATAGACAAAGTAAGGCAGGAAATAATAGAGAAATCCAGGATTCCAGTTGGAACCGTTCCTATCTACCAGGCTGTTGTAGAAAAAGGAAATATACTTGACCTTAATGCAGATGATTTTATCAGGGCAATAAGGAAGCATGCCAAAGACGGCGTGGATTTCGTCACAGTTCATTGCGGGCTTACAAAAGAAACCCTGCCTTTGCTCGATAAACGGCTTGCAGGAGTTGTAAGCAGGGGAGGAGCTTTCTTAAGAAAGTGGATGACTCACCACAATCAGGAAAATCCATTGTTTGAGAACTTTGACAAGATTTTAGATATAGCACTTGATTATGATGTTACACTCAGCCTTGGAGATGGCTTAAGGCCAGGCTGCCTTAAGGATGCAACAGATAAAGCCCAGATACTTGAGCTTCAGACTTTGGGGAAGCTTGCAAAGAAAGCCATAGAGAAGGATGTTCAGGTGATTATTGAAGGACCTGGTCACGTCCCATTAAATCAGATAGAGATGAACATTAAGCTTCAAAAGGAATACTGCCATAATGTTCCGTTCTATGTTTTGGGACCTTTAGTAACAGATGTTGCTCCTGGCTACGACCATATCACCTCTGCGATTGGAGGGGCTTTGGCTGCATACTATGGAGCTTCATTCCTCTGCTATGTAAGTCCGAGAGAGCACCTTGGACTGCCTAATGTTGAAGATGTA
>CAYUUH010000154.1:0-1778 GCA_964447855.1 uncultured Methanosarcinales archaeon
AGAAGTAAGGTCCATAAGCAATGCGTCTTTTCTTACATTTGGACCAATTTGCTTGATAACCTGCATTGTTGAGTCGATTGGTACACTCACAACAACAACATCGCATTTTGCTGCACATTCTGCCGGCTTAATAGGGGTCTTTCTGCTTGAGATTATAACCTTGCATCCGTTCTTCTCGAAAAATCTCTTGAACCACTGGCCCATGTGGCCAGTTCCGCCTATTATTCCGACAGTTACTTTAGCCATTAAATCTGCCTCCAAGGGTTTTCATCTTTTGAAAGCTTGCATACTGAATCGTAGCCGCGAGCCATCATCAATGCATCTACAACTGCTATAGCAGCCATTGCCTCTGCTACTGCGTAGATTCTTCCAAGCAGTGTTGGGTCACGCCTTGTTATCGGGCTTAGCTCTTCTTCCTTCATCTTCATCATGTTAACTGAAGGCTGCTTTACAGATACCGTTGGTGTTGGCTTTACGCCCATTTTTATAACAATATCTTCTCCTGTAGTTATGCCACCAAGGAATCCTCCTGCATGGTTTGTCTTGAACCTTACCTTTCCGCCTTTCAGGTATGGATGGTCATTCCATTCAGAGCCTTTCATATTGGATGATTTGAACCCGTCACCAAACTCAACACCAGTTATTGCTCCAATAGACATCATGGCCTGTGCAAGAGTTGCCCTAAGCTTGTCAAATACTGGCTCTCCAAGGCCTGCTGGAACTCCCCTAATCACTAATTCTATAGCTCCTCCGGCTGTATCTCCTTCTTCTTTGATTTCCAAAACACGTTTTGTCATCTTTTCTGCTGCTTCGAGGTCTGGGCAGTTTATCTCGTTCTTGCGATAATTTTTCTTTGCTTCCTCAAATGTTATTGGTTTTGCCTTTATGCCCATGCACTCTGTCGTGTATGCTAGAAGTTCGATGCCTTCTTTCTGCAGTATGAATTTTGCAACTGCGCCACCTGCTACTCTTCCGACTGTTTCTCTGCCGGATGCACGGCCTGCGCCGCACCAGTCTGAATACTTCCCATATTTTACAAAGAAAGTATATTCTGCATGGCCTGGCCTGATCAAATCTTTGTAATCACGATACTGGTCAATATGGATTTTCTGGGTGTCTACATTGTATATTATGATTCCGACAGGAGCTCCTGTAGTTACTCCGTCCTGGCCCATGCCTGCAAAGATGTGGCATTGGTCTGTTTCTTTTCTGGGTGAGTCAAGCTTGCCCTGCCCTGGCCTTCGCTTGTCCATCTCTTTTTGGATTACTGCATCAGAAAGCTTTAGCCCAGGAGGAACTCCATCGACTATGACTGCTAATCCTGAGCCTTTTCCTATTCCATAAGACTCACCGCATGTTGTAACGCGAAACAACCTTCCAAATGTATTTCCTAACATTCTATTTTACCTCCATTCTAGCCCCGAGGGCCTTCATTTGTTTAATATAATCCGGGAAAGTAACATTCACTGACTCTGCTGTATCTATTTCGGTCTTCCCCTCAGCTATCATGCCTGCAACAGATAATGCCATGACAACCCTATGGTCATGATGGCCGTTTACTCTTGCGCCTTTTAGCTGACAATGCTTGATTACCATCCCATCGGGGAGCTCTTTTATAGATGCTCCCATCCTGGAAAGCTCTTGTGTCATTACTGCTATCCTGTCTGTCTCCTTAATACGTGCTTGAGCCACATTTTTAAGTGTTGTGGTGCCATCTGCAAAACATCCTAATACAGCCATGATTGGCAATGCATCAGGAGTAAAATCAAGGTCAATTT
>CAYUUH010000154.1:1788-3123 GCA_964447855.1 uncultured Methanosarcinales archaeon
GCTGTTTTCCAACAACTCTTATGCCTTGTTTTTCTTCTTTTATTGACGCTCCCATTGCCTTCAAGTAAGTTATTATCTCTTTATCCCCTTGGACATCTTTAGTATCAACACCGTTGACCATAACATTTGAGTCTGTTACTGCAGCTGCGACTATCGGGAATGCTGCAGATGACCAGTCTGCAGGAATTCTTTTCTCAAAAGGCTTGTATGATTGCCTTCCTTCAACTTTAAAGCGAGTGAACTTTCCTCCGATATGCTTATGCTTTATTCCCTGCTCATCAAGCCACTTAAGTGTAAGCCCTATATACGGCTGTTCTTTTACATTAACAACGTTAATTTCTGTATCCTCCTCACAAAGAGGGCACGCGATAAGCGGGCTTGATACAAATTGAGATGAGATTCCGTCAACAGTTATCTTGCCGCCAGATATTTTTCCTGAAATCTTAACTGGAAGGAAGCCTTCTTTTCCGAGATATTCTGCATTTAGTCCAAGGGGCCTTAAGCCGTCAATAAGCTGTTTTACTGGCCTTGACCTAAGAGATGCGTCTCCATCCAATGTCGCAGGAACCCCAAGTACGGCAAGCACGCCTATCATAAGATTTGTAGATGTTCCTGAATTAAGCAAATCTATCTTTTCTCTCGGAACATTTGGATTTTTTCCGAAACCTTTGATTGTCCACTCCTTTTCTCCAATAGCTATCTTTGCTCCAAGCGCCCTGCAGGCATTTACCGCAGCCATAGTATCTTCTGACTTTAGAGGACTGATTAGCTTTGAAGTGCCTTCTGCAAGGGATGCAAATATAACTGCACGTATTGTGTGTGATTTTGAGGCAGGAATCTCTATTGTTCCTTCAAGGTTTTCTGTCTTTGATACTATCAGTCTCATTTTAAGCTCTCAATAACTAGTTTTTTCATCGTTTCTATGGAGGGGGTTTTGTTTGTCCATACCTTAAACTGCTCTGCTGCCTGGTTCACAAACATATCAACCCCGGAGACTGTGTTAAGCCCAAGGGATTTTGCATCATTTAGCAACCTAGTTTGTATTGGATTGTAAACGGTGTCAAAAACAACACCTCCCTTCTTCATCAAATGCTTCAATGACTGTTTCTGGATTGGAGTCTTATCGACATCTGGGTGCATCCCTATCGAGCTGCAGTTGATCAATAGGTCTACATTCTCCATACTATCAAGAAGGTTTAACGGTCCATAGTCGCAATCAATCTCTTTCGCGAGGGTCTTTGCTTTATCAGCTGTCCGGTTTAGTATCATTAAGTCTCCTTTATTCTGCTTTATGCCAAATGCAACTGCTCTTGCGACTCCTCCAGCGCCGATTAT
>CAYUUH010000155.1:0-3116 GCA_964447855.1 uncultured Methanosarcinales archaeon
AGGCCACATATTCGAGGCAGATGACCCTGAGTATATTGCAAACACCATAAAAACAATTTCAAAGAGGAAAAAGGTTGACTTTGTGACATACAGGTGGCCATTTGTGTCAGCGGCGTTAATCCTTCTATTGATAGAGATATTTGTAAGGAGGCTAAGAGAGAATATGCTAAGGCGTAGGTGATAAAATGATTATGAAAAAAGATGTTAACTTCGGATTGTTCATCCTGCTTATTGCAACACTAATCTGTTTTGCAGGGTTTACAACATATTATCAGTCAACATTCCACAATGTTTCTAAGGACTATCAGGAAAAGCTTGACGAACTTGAAAGGGTTACAAATGAGCTAAAGACTCAACGAGAAAGGCTGAATGAAACAAGCTATGAGCTCAAGATTAAGGTCGAAAGAGAAGGCGAGCTAAGCGAAAGGTACGAAGAAGTAAAGGGAGAGAAAGAGAGGATAGAAGGAGATATTGCAAGGCTTACCAGCGAGCTTGAAACATCAAAAAGCCTGCTAGGCCAGAAAGAGTCTGAGCTAAGCGCTTCACGAGGCCAGGTGCTTATATTACAGTCACAGCTTGATGATGCACAGGACAGTGTTAACTCGCTTGAAAATGATGTAGAAGACCTATGCGATACAATATCAAACCTAGGAGGCTCAGACCCTATATGCGATTAAGGTATAGATAATATGAACCAGTTCAGAAAAGTACTAAGCGATATAAATTTTGTATTGGGGAATGTTTCTGTATTTGACACCATATTAGATGGAGTTATTGTGTTCCTCATATGTTATCTTGCACTTGCAATCTTCAGGTTCCATCCTATGCTTGCTGCTGTCCCTGCATCAATATACTTAGCATTTCTGACTGTTTCAAGAGTCAAGGATATGATGAACAACAAGGCTAGGCTTGTCGAGAAAAGTTATCCCCCAT
Organism: uncultured Methanosarcinales archaeon; assembly: GCA_964447855.1. GTDB lineage: Archaea > Nanobdellota > Nanobdellia > Woesearchaeales > JAHWIC01 > JAHWIC01. Next base: position 934 of record CAYUUH010000155.1, read on the forward strand.
TAAGGGAGAGGCTTAGGACTGCTATAGACAACCTTTATGTTAACAACCCAGTTGTTGAAGACCTGCAGAGAGAAGTTGTTGAGCAGATGAAGAATGTCAGGATTTCATCCTTCATAGATGGAAGGGCAACTTCCTATAAGATATTTGCAACAATTGTGCTGTGTTTTGTAATCCTGTTTATTGCTTCAAACAATTTTACAATCGATGCGCAAGAGCTCGCTGACAAAGGAAAATCCCTGATAAGCGCAGCATATGTTATTGGCGGGAACCAGCTTGGAGAGGAGCTTGGGGAAATAATGGCTGCAACAGGAGGGACGCAGCTTAATGATATTTATGGCAAGGAGTCTGCAGCAAACCTTGGAAATGAAGTGATAGATGTACAGATCAGGCCGATAAGCTACGAGATAAACGTGAGGAATGTAAAGGATGTTGAAGAGCAGGAGTTTGAAGATACAATATTGGACGAGACCTGCGCGGATACCGGAGAATGCAGCCCGCAGGAAAGCTTTAGGAATGACTACCCGAAAGAGCAGCAGGAGCTTGTGAAGAATTATTTTTTGAAAATATCAAAAAAAATCAAAAAACGTGAGGTGTTGAAATGAGAAATTATAAAGAAACATTTGACCTTTTATTTAATGAGGTTGACAAAGTTATAGTAGGGCAGAGAGAAGTTATGGAGCAGATTGTTGTTGCAATGCTATGCGACAGCAATGCCCTCCTTGAAGGATTCCCCGGGCTGGCAAAGACATTTACGATAAAGACTTTGTCACAGCTGATGGAACTTAAGTTCAGCCGTATCCAGAGCACGCCGGACTTAATGCCGTCAGACATAACAGGAACTTACATTATAGAGGAGAGCGCTGGAGGAAAAAGAAACTTCAAGTTCCAGCCAGGGCCTGTTTTCGCGAACATTGTGCTTGCTGATGAAATAAACAGGGCAACGCCTAAAACACAATCTGCCCTGCTGGAAGCGATGCAGGAGAAGCAAGTTACAGTAGGAAACACAACCTACAAGCTTGATTTGCCGTTCTTTGTGCTTGCCACGCAGAACCCTATAGAGCAGGAAGGAACATATCCATTGCCAGAAGCTCAGGCTGACAGATTCCTGCTTAAGATAAGTGTCAACTATCCTACAGAAAGCGAGGAAGAAGAGATTGTCAACAGATATACATCTGAGGTAAGGGAGCATCACCTCCGGACAATCCTGAACAAGAGGCACCTACTAGCACTGCAGGAAGTTGTAAGACAGGTTCCTATTGCAAATGACATCAAGAAGAAGGCAGTAAAGATGGTTACATCCACAAGAGACAATAAAGCCCTGCTTCAGTTTGGAGCATCTCCAAGAGCATCTATAGGGCTTGTTCTTGCATCGAAGGCAAGGGCATTGCTGATGGGAAGAAACCATGTAAGTATGGAGGATGTAACTAAGATGGTTTATCCTGTGCTAAGGCATAGAATAATACTTAACTTTGAGGCAGAAAGGAAGGGGCTTAAGCCTGATGATGCAATCAGAGAGATAATATCTAAGGTAAAATAAGATAAAACAAGGCTGTTAGAATGAGAAAAAGGAAGTATACTGTGCTAGGATATATCGCAGGTTTTTTCCTGATGTATTACTTCTATTTCGGAGCGTTCTGCAGAACGTGCTGGGTTGTCAGATATCTAAACCCGTTGTGGATAAGCCTTGTGCTGAGCACAATATCATCATTCATTGTGTTCCTCGTGTGCCATGAGGATTTGATAAGGATTGAAAAGTATAAAAGAGATAAACAGGAGATTAAGGAAAACTCAAAATGATTGACACAAGCTTTTTGCATGAGTTGGACAGGTTCAGCCTGATTATCAGAAAGAGAGTCACATCTAAATATACTGGCCCAAGAAAGTCAGTTGCCATAGGCAGGGGAATGATTTTCAAGGACCACAGGCTTTATGCGCCAGGCGATGACTTCAGGAGCATTGACTGGAAGATATATGCAAGGACTGATGACCTGTATATAAAGAACTTCGAAGAAGAAAGAAATCTTGTTGTGCATATCATTATTGACTCAAGCAGCAGCATGGACTTTGGAAAGCCGATAACCAAGTTTGATTATGCATCTATGATTGGCATAGGGTTTGCTTACCTTGCCATGAAAGAGAATGAAAAATTCCAGTTCTCAACCTTTTCAGACAGCCTTGAAGTA
>CAYUUH010000156.1:0-3106 GCA_964447855.1 uncultured Methanosarcinales archaeon
GACAGGCTCCGGAGGGAACACGCTGAATATTAATGCTATGATTGAGAACACTACAGCAGTAATGCCCCAAGGCATTCTCTGGGACTCATTCTTGAACAAGACTGATGCTCCAACTATAATGAGGATTCCAAGAATAATCTTCAGGCCTGCTATCGGGATTCCTATCCCCTCTAATGTTATGTATGATGTCTTTCCGATAAATATCTGGCCTATCCTCTCTGACAGCAACTTGCTTATCGTTATTAGCATTACCCCGCTTACTGCCACAAGAATCCCTGCAATCAATGTCAGGACAAATGCTGCTGTCGGCTTTTCAACTGGCTCTAGAACTTTTTCAGCTTTTTTTTGTTTTTTCATAGTCCCACCCCTAGACTCATTTATGGCCATATCTGATTATAAAGTTTTCTAAAAATACTTTGCCATTTTAACTACCTGAAGCATATGACAAATGCAATTTTTTCGAAACATTTATAACTCTTATAATCTAATCATGATGCAATGAACACAAGAAAAATGACTACCAGATTTTTTATCTTTGGAACAATTTCTTTGATATTTGGAATCATAACCAAGGATTATGCATTTGGAGATATCCTGGTTGTCATTGGAATAGGGCTTTTGCTCATATGGCTTTCCATGCTTATAAACCTTAAAAGAAAGTCAAAGGGGAAGAACTAGCTGCACCTTAAAGTTTCTCTTAGGGCTTCTGAAATAATCCTGACAAGCTTTACCTCAATGCCGGGATGAAAGACCCAATTGAACTCGCACCTGTCAAGATATAGCAACACTTTTATACTATCCTCTATTATTTCCTTCGGGGGAACATGAGAAAACTTGCTTTGATGCTGTTTATGTTTGCTGTTCTTGCTTCTAGTGTTCTTGCTGCTGATGTGAGCTTTACCTATATTGACTCAAGCTGCGACGGAGAAGGCCGCGGAATATTCTATTTCAGCATAACTTATGAGGAACCATTTCTTAGCGAGGAAGCACTGATAAAAGGCTTTCCCGGAGACTGGTATGACTGCGCAGAGGCGCACTGCTCTTATGACTTTTACCAGGAGCCTCCTGGGGTGAGCCCTAAGAGAACAATCAATTCAGGAAGGGAGCATATGCTTATCACAGAGCCCCTTACATTCCTTGATAACCGGATTTATGATCTTGAGTTTATCTATCCTATTGTCGTTAACAATAAGCTTGGAGAGGATTATAATACAATAAAATTCTCATTGGACTGCCCGGGATATGATTTTTCATGCTCGCTTTATTCATTCAAGCTTGACAAATGTTATAGTGACGGCAAGAAGTTCAGGATGGAAATGACTGCAGAGGGCATTGACCAGCCGAATAAGGTTGACCTTATTGACGACTTCAGGTACAGGCTTGTTGGGGAGAAGACCCAGATAGAGGAAGACAGGCCGTTGACTGATGCATCCGTAAAATCGCTTAAAGGCACTGCACTTGCAGAGCCAAGCAAAGCCAATGTCACAAAGCTTGCGAATGACAGATATGCTATCGAGTTCCCTTACGAAGACACTGCAAAGTGGCTTACTGTAAACGGCCATTATTGCAGGAATGACAAGGACAGGTTTGGGATGTCATCAAACTTTGAATTCCTTGAGATAAAGAAGTGCGAGAACACTGCTCCGGCGACAGTTACAACAACCTCTTCAACAACCGGGAAGTATTATCCGGCTACTCCGCAGAAGACAGTTAATGTTTCAAATGAGCAGCCTGAGAAAAAGGCTGATGCCCAGGAAATAGGCTTCTTCTCTTTCTTCAAGCTTATTTTCCAGAACATGTTCGGGAAAAAGAATTAACGGACCATATCCCCTTTTACTTCGTAAACGCCTTCTCCTAACTTGATAGTCTGTTTTACGGTCCATGTATAGGGGAATTCTGAGGTGTATAAAATGACTTCATAGGTTCCATCTTTTTCTGTTACACTCGGCTTTTTTGCGCCTGTGCCCGTAGGGGCATTGAAGTCAGGATAAACCCTTGTGCTCCTGTGGTCTAAAGTAACAATCAGCTTGGCAATATCAATTGCTTCCTGCTTTGATTTTGGAAAAATGTTCTTTTCTTTAAGGATATCTACTATCTCACTCCCCTTCCTTAACTTTCCATCTATAACTATCCAGGAATTCCATGGCGTAGGGTCAATGTTGAACTGGTGAGAGCTGATTAGGTAGGTTGCTCCTTCTATCTTGTAGGGAGAATTGTTTGTGACATCCCTTATGTCAAATGCTGTCTGTTCGCTTGCGCCGATTGTCCTTTTTCTTATCTCTTCTGTTATGTTCAGCTCAGACCCAATAGTCTTCTGTTGCTTATTCTGCGACAGAAACTTAACCCATTCTTCTGTATCCTTAACTCCCTTTTTCTTGAGCGCACCTTCAGCCTCTGATGCGCTGTAGAGGGTCTTGTCGATAAGAATCCAATAATCAACTGGCATAGGGTCCATCTCAGGGTCATGTGTGCTCTGAAATATTCTTACTCCGCTGTTTTGCACAGGAGCCCTGTCTGTTATCTCCCATACGCTTGGCTCACGGTCCATGCCCGTCTTTTTGTTTATCATCTGTTTTATCTTGTCCATATTATCAGCCTCATTAACACAGCCCATAACCAATAAAGCCAGTAATAAATAAATATAATTCATTATCATTTAGGCTAGGTTTAAAGTATATAAACGTTTTCGCTAATTATTTATATTAATGTCCACTAAGTTGACATATGCCTGAAGATAATCCTGGCTGGCAAGGTTCTCCTGAGAAGGACCATAAATGGGCTGACGATTCTCTTGATTCTATGTTCTGCGAGCTTGATGAGGTAGATGGGATGATAGATGCAGGGAAGATTAGGAGGGCATATTACTGGCTCGAGGAATATTGTGTTCCTGAAGATGAAAAAGAGAAGGCAGAATGGTTCCACCTCAGGGCCAGGGTCCAGACAAAGATGCAGAACGGCAACTATAAGCTTGCGCTTAGGTATTCGACCGAATCTGTAAGGATTAATCCCTATAATAAGAGGTATTATTTTCTGCCCGAAGAGATTAAAAGAAACAGGCCTGCTGACGGCATTGAGAACTTGGTCGGGGGAATTGATGCTCCCCCTA
>CAYUUH010000157.1:0-3097 GCA_964447855.1 uncultured Methanosarcinales archaeon
AATGACAGGAATCCTCAAACATTAGAACCTTCAGAGGTAGTTAATACTTATGATTCCTTGTCAAGCAGGGCTAACTCAATCCTAGCTGCCTTAAGAAAGATTTCAGAAGATTCTCAGGACCCTGCAGCAAAAGAATTGTCTCAGGTCTTAGCTGCTTTGGAAGTCCCTGATAATGTAACTGATTTTAGATATGCAGTGTATGGTACAGGAGAAGGCCATACGGGCGTTAGCTTGCCAGAGATTATAGCCCAGATAGGCCAAAAGATATGTGCCATCTCAAATAAAGCTGAAAATCTAGAAGCACAATCTCATTTTGAAGCGCTGTCTCGCCTTGCAAAAGGAACAGATGCTCTTGACTCTGCCTACAAAGACCAGTTAGTAAGGCTCTTAGAAGTGCACCTTATTGAGAATCCTCATTGGAAGAGGTCAAAATGGATTAGGGATTACTTAACCAAGAAAGGCAAAGACAGCAATACTCAGATTTCTGGAAGTGATGATTTATTCTGCCCTAGCTTTATCAAGTCCCTGAGGGATTGCTATAATAAGACCCATGTCAAAGAGCGTACACAACTTCAGCAGCTTCTTGATTTTGAATTATACAAGAGCAAGATCATCGGAATCAGGGAAATAGATAGAAGCACAACAATAGTCCCGCCAGGGGCTCCCCCTGTATGTAGGGTACCTACAGAAGCAGTAGAGGCTGTACAGCCAAGAGGCAGAACAGAGATTATAACCCAGGAGATTACAGGAATCCCGACGAAGCTTACTTATGCAGACCATAGCATAATACATGAGCTTGACGGAACAACTAAAGCTCTTTACTTGGATGTTAAGACTACTCTGCTTGGAGAAGCCATATCGAAGGGAGAAGCGTTTAAGATGATCAGGGATATAGACCTGACTGCAAGACATTTAGAGGATATTAAAGGAGTACTCGTCGCTCAATCTCCTGATTACGACCAACTTCATAGTAACCTTAAGGGTTTGGGAGGGCTTTTACCTCATCTATACAGGATAAATAATCTCATTAATGCAAAAAACTTCCTAGAAGAAGCTGAAACCCTCAGGAAGAAACTTGCTGGAGAAGGAACAGAAGATAGCGAGCTTGGGACTGCCCAGACAAGGCTGGAAGAAGCATTGAATGGAATAAGTCAAATTGTAAATGAAGTGCTTCTTGCAAAAGATAAAGGGAAGATAGAAGGGGCTCTATCAAATATAGTTGGATACAGTTCTAAAAAGAACCTAGCTGACGTTACAAGAGATTTGGGAGAAGTAGGCAAAGTAATCGCTGAGAATGTAGAGCAGTATGAGAGCCTTGATTCCGCAAGAAACGCGCTAAGGGCTCTTGGTGAAGTAAATCTTTCAGACAAGGCATCAGTTATGAGGAGGTTAGCTCCGGTATTCACGAGCGTAAGCGAGCTTCCTATGAAGAAAGGGGAGCAGTTCGGCCAGTATCTGAGCGCATTGATAGGGTATACCTCAGGATATCAAAACGAAGAAGAGGCTAAGAAAGCTTTAGGCAGCTTAAGAATGCAGCTTGGCTCTTATATAAGCAAGGGGACCCAGGCAGACGAAGCAGGCAAAGCAATCAAATCCACCATAAAATTAGCCGGTGAGGTGGCAGGTCTTGAACAAAAAGCAAGGGAAGCAAAACTCACCTCTGATCAGATTCAGATAGTCCAGGGCAAGATAAGGGAAGCTGAACACATAGCATATGAGCTTTGTGGCTATTCTGGCTTAGATGCAAAGCAGACAATAACAAGGAATATGGTGCTTGATGGAATAGCAACAAGTTACAGGGAGCTTGGATACAAGACAAGAGCTCAGGATTTTGAAAAGATGAAGGCAGTTAACTGAAAATGGCAAAGAATGAAGGAGCAGGAAAGGGTAATTCTGGGAAAAGGCCTAGAAGCAGTTCTGCCGGAAAACCAGACGAAGGTTCTGTTGCCCCAGGGAGATCAAGCAAGAGAAGAGACATGATGAGCCTAGATGAATTCAGAGATAAGGCAGCAGGAGGCGCAGCAAGAGCAGCTAGTAGCATGGTTGGGAAAGGTGATGGAACCACTCCAGTCAGCGCACGTCCTGAAGGTTATATACATCCAGAATCAGAACAAAGCTTGCCACAAGACCCAACAGGACAATCAGGCGTAACACTTGAAGAGACAGTCAGTGCAGCAAGCCTTGCTGCAGATAGAGGAGAATCCTCAATAGGAGGATACAATAAATCAAGTTCTCAAGGTATAGTACCAGCTTTAGACCGCCCTACAAGTGCTCAGGAAACACTTATAGCACAACTTAGAACAGAGATTGCTGAGAAAGAAAGTATAATCGAGGAACAGAGGCTTTCAAATGGAAGATTAGAGAGAGAAAGAAGTTCTTTACAAGACCAGCTTACCATAATCTATCAAAGCCTGCCAGGAGAGCATGTAGGCAGAGCATTAGATGAGCTAGCCCAATTTGAGACTCAGCGAAAAAGGTACATCAGGCTGAGAGAATCAGGAGCAATTGAAAGAGCAGAATACATTTTCGAGAATATGATATTCGGAGATTTGATGAGGGAACTGGAGAGAAAGAAGGCAACTCCTAAAGAGATTGAAAAAGAAAGAATGCTCTTGCTGATGGAAGAAGCAGTGAAGTCAACTAAAACAAGCAGTCTTGGACGAGCAATAGAGGTTTATACTAAAAGGCCAAAAGTAGATTTTACAAAAGAAGATTCAAAGGGCGACATTCCTCCTCCTGAAAAAGTAGAGATATCTGAGGAGATGATAGCAGATATAAGGGTTATTTTGCCTGGAGATATTGGTACCCAACCTTATGATGTGGCTTGGAATAAACTCAGAAGCGCAGCAAGCCAGGCACAAAAAGCCAGACTGGAGGAGATTGCCAGGTTAACCAGCTCAGCAGAAAGTAAGAGGGCAGCTGCACTAGGCGATGGGGCTGGCAATGTAGACCTTATTGACCATGAAAAAATCCGGGAGATGGCCTATAGAGAGATTCCAGGTCATTTAATGAAAGATATATACCAATATTTAAGGGCAATAAAACTAGCACCTTACAGCATAATCTATGAAACATCAGTTGATTCAGGAGCGGAGCA
>CAYUUH010000158.1:0-1551 GCA_964447855.1 uncultured Methanosarcinales archaeon
GTCGATATTGATATAATAAATGCAAACAAAGAGCTTACTAAAAACAGGATTACTAAGATAAATATTATTGTTCCCCATGGTTTTCTTGTTGGTTGTTCTTTCATTTTAGCCTCCTAATAAGTATAGTTTTCTGTAACTTTAGTCATTGCGATTAAATCGCTCAGCCTTTTCTGGCCTTTTGTATATACCAGCCACAAAGGGTCTAAAATCCAAAGCAGCATTATAGGAAATATGGGTATAAGGAATATGCTTCTCACTAAGCACTGCCAGAAGTAAAGGTTTTTTCTCTCGCTTTCTACTTTTATGTCTAAGACCATCTTTCCAATAGTCTGGCCTGAATTATAGTATTCAAGCAGTGCAAAGTAAAGCATTGCAGCAGCTCCCCATGCAATTGAGACTGAAAGGATTAGTCCTCTTAGCTCGCCAACATTTGCAAGAAAGCTGTATACCTCAGAAAAATCACCCTGGGGGATAACTCCATCCAAAAGCTTCCTGAACGGATAGCTGCAGACAAAGTCTATGACAAATAAGTCTATGATAAAAGCCAGAAGCCTCTTCCAAATAGAAGCGGGGCCTTTGAAACTCCTCTTTTTTAACAGGCTTAAGTATTCTTTCACTGATTGTTTAAGAACTGTCTTAGTTTAAAAAGGTTTGCAACCATTAAAAAATAACCAATAATGAAATAGAAATAATAATTAAAAGAAGAAATTATTTCTTCTTAACTTGCTTCTTAAGCTTAAGCTCCTTAACAAGTTCCTGGAACCTGTTTCTCAGTGTAACTTCTGTGATGTTTGCTACATTTGAGATTTCAGACTGGATTCTGCGCTCCTTGTTCATCAAAGCAGCAGCATACAATGCAGCAGCTGCAACTGAATTTGGGCTTCTTCCAGAAGTTAGCTTGTGCTTCTGTGCTTTCTCTATAAGCTTGATAGCCTTTGTCTGTGTCTTTGGGCTAAGCTTCAGGTATGAAGCAAATTTTGGGATAAAGCTTACTGGGCTAACAGGCAGAACCTTCAGTGAAAGCTCCCTTGTTATGAACCTATAAGCTCTTCCTATCTCTTTCTTCTCAATACCAGTAGCATTTGAAATCTCTTCTAGTGTTTTAGGAACTTCATTCTGCCTGCATGATGCATGGATTGCACCTGCAACCATCCTTTCTATTCCTCTTCCTTTGATAAGGCCTTTATGAAGCGCCTGAGTGTAAACTCTTGCTGCCTCTTCCTCTACCATTGAAGGAATCTTTAGAATTGAAGAAACTCTCTTGATCTCTGACAAAGCCTGGTTAAGGTTATGCTCAATAGAAGTGCTAACCCTTCTCTGCCAGGTCCTTAGCCTGAAATATTTGTTCTTGCTCTTGCTTCCGAGCTTGTAAATGTCACTTTTTGTTCCGATTTCAGTAGAAATACTTGGCTGAAGATATGTTAATGGAGCTCCTGACCTTCTCTTTGTTTCGTCAGAACCTTCAAACTCACGCCAATCCTGTCCAAAATCAATTAGTTTATCATCTATAACAAGACCACAATTTCTGCATGTAACTTCGCCTTTTTCTTT
>CAYUUH010000158.1:1561-3058 GCA_964447855.1 uncultured Methanosarcinales archaeon
AAAGGCTGCCTTGACCACATTCAGGGCAATTCCTACCGCTTGTTTCAATCATTTTAATTTCCCCCCACACTATATTACAACCAATATATTCCAGTAGTTAATGTGGTTATCTTTATAAAGCTTTCGCTTAATAGAGGAGGATTTATTTCTTTTCAATATGGAAAAGAGCCAAAAAATGCATTGTTTTCCATATAGAAATTTAATGATTTTTGCATAGGAAGATTTAAATTGATTATCAATAAGGATTAGTATTCAAACTGATTAAGATAGTAATATATAGATGGAATAGTTTAAAGAATTCACAATATATTTAAACAAAAACATAATTATCAGAATCATGCAAATAGTATCAGTTGGCACAATTGGAGCTGGGGAGGCAATACCCATTTTAGTTACTTTTTTTGCATTATTCTTCTGGCATATTATAATCGAAGCTAAGTTAATATGGTGGGGCATAGAACATGATGATAGTTTCAAGATTGACTGGATGGCTAAAGGATGGCACACCTTAATGTATATTATAAAGAATCCGTTCAAGAAGGACAAAAGGTTTGCATCATTAGTGCTACAAGGAAGGATTTCTCTCTTACTGCTAATTGCAATGATGATTTTATGTTTTGCTTTAAGTGGCAGCTTTAGTTAATCAGCTTATTCTTCACTTTCCACAATATATTTAAACAAAAACCTTTCCCATTAAGTTATGCTTATCAAAAATTATGACCCTAAGACCTCAGAGCCAGAGATACTTAAATTCTGGAGCCATCATAAGATATATGAGAAGGCAAAAAAGAAGAATGAGGGCAAAAAGAAGTTTTATTTCTTAGATGGACCGCCATATACATCAGGAAGAATCCATCTTGGGCAGGCCTGGAACAAGGCACTGAAAGACTGCGTTCTAAGATATAAGCGCATGAAAGGCTTTGATGTATGGGATAGGGCTGGCTATGACATGCACGGCCTTCCAACTGAGCACAAGGCTGAAGCAAAGTTGGGTATAAAGAACAAAGACGAAATCCCTAAGATTGGAATTGCAAAGTTCAATGAAGAGTGTAGAAGGATTTCTCTAGAGAATCTGGAATATATGAATAAGGACTTCCAAAGGCTTGGAGTCTGGATGAACTTTGAAAATGCATATATGTCAATAAAGAGCTCATTTATGGAAGGAGAATGGTGGCTTATCAAAAAAGCGCATGAAAACGGAAGGCTCTATGAAGGAAACAAGACCATGCAGTGGTGCGCTGAATGTGCAACTGCTCTTGCAAAGCACGAGCTTGAGTATGAAAACTTAACTGATAATTCTATTTTCGTAAAATTCAAGGTAAAGGGAAAAGAGAATGAATACTTAATTGTATGGACAACAACACCATGGACTCTTTGCTTTAACCTTGCGGTTATGGTCAATCCTTATCTTGATTATGTAAAAGCCAAAGTTGACAATGAAGTATGGATTGTTGCAAAAGGGCTCATAGGAGCTTTCATGGGAAGCGTTCTTGGAAG
>CAYUUH010000159.1:0-3021 GCA_964447855.1 uncultured Methanosarcinales archaeon
CATACTGAACAAACATCGAAAATCCGGGTGGGCCCACCAAAAAAAGATGGTGAAAAGAGACTCAAAGGAGCATCTGAAGTACTTTTTTATAGTATTATTCCTAGCGATGATAGTTCTGTCTTTTATGCTGGTGAAGCCGTTTATCACTACAATCATCACAAGCATAATCTTGGCATATATATTCCATCCTGTTTTTGTCAAGGTCAATAAAAGGCTGAAAATCAAGAACCTTTCAGCAACAATCGTAACCCTACTAGTTATATTATTGATTACAGTCCCTCTTTTGTTTATAGTCAACACAATAACAAAGGAATCCTATATAGTGTACCTGATGGCTAAGCAAAGGATTTCTACCGGAGAAATCTTCACAGCATGCGCCGGCAAGGAAACAACTCTATGCCATATCTCAGACTTCACAAAAAATTTCCTGGAAGACCCTAAAACAAGCTACAACTTAGATAGGGCTGTCCAGAGAGCCACCAGCTTTATAGTAGAGACGATGTCTGGGTTTATACTGTCCATTCCAGTCATACTCCTCAATTTCTTTATCATGATATTCACTATGTTTTATCTCATCAGAGACGGGGGCTCGATTTACAAGAAGTTCAAGGAGTTAATTCCTTTGTCAAAGGCTCATAAAGACAATGTGCTGAATAAGTTCAGTGAAGTAACTTATGCAGTTGTGTATGGTACTCTTATAGTGGGAGTCATACAAGGTGTTATGGGCGGCCTTGGATTGTTTATGTTCGGGATTCCTTCTCCAGTGTTATGGGGGACATTGATGGTTATAGCAGCCATGATTCCGTTTGTAGGCCCGCCAATAATCTGGGTGCCTATAGTTGCATTTGATTTCCTAAATGCCTTATCCGCTAATGATTCCCTCCAGATTACTAAAGGGATAATCATGATTATCTATTTCTCTTTAATAGTCGGGACAGTTGATAACATAATAAAGCCAAGGATAATCGGAAGCAGGTCAAATGTGCACCCGGTATTAATCATGCTTGGCATTGTAGGGGGAATATCCTTCTTTGGAATAATTGGTGTAATCATAGGCCCAGTCATCCTTGCAATCTTCACAGCATTCGTTCAGATATATGAGTCAGAAAAAGGAAGTTTGTTCTTTGTAAAATGAAGCTAAAAGTAAAGGATATGGATATTGCGACAGGCGGTCCGATTATAGTTATCTTAAACAAGGAAGATGCCCGCAAGCTTGACCTTTATATGCTTGACAGGGTCAAGGTAAAATTTGGCAGCAAGACAGAGACAGCAGTCGTAGATATGGCCCAGAGCAGAAAGGCAGTGCCTGAAGGAAGGCTGGGGGTATTTGAAGAAGTGATAAGCTCTTTAGGTCTGAAAGACAAGGATGAAGTTGAGATATCTATTGCAAGAAAGCCCATGTCCCTGGAAATCATAAAGAAAAAGCTCGATGGTCACACCTTAAGCAAAACAGAGATAGATCAGGTTATCTGGGATATAGTGCACAATCAGCTTAATGATATCGAACTTACATATTTTGTTTCAGCTTGCTACAGCAAGGCAATGTCCCTTAAGGAGACTATCTTATTGACAAAAGCAATGGCTGAACAGGGGCAGACCCTTAAGATGAATAAATATCCAATAATCGACAAGCACTGTATAGGTGGTGTTCCCGGAAACAGGACAACCATGATACTTGTTCCGATAATTGCTGCAGCAGGGCTTACAATCCCCAAGACAAGCTCAAGGTCAATAACCAGCCCTGCAGGTACAGCAGATACGATGGAAGTTCTCTCAAGTGTTTCATTTTCTCTTGCAGAAATGAAAAAGATTGTACAGAAGACAAACGGATGCATTGTCTGGGGCGGCGCATTAAACCTTGCTCCTGCAGACGACAAAATAATCAAGGTTGAAAGGCCTTTGGGAATAGACGCAGAAAGCCAGCTTTTGGCAAGCATACTCGCAAAAAAGCTTTCAGTTTCATCAACTCATATAATAATCGATATTCCAGCGGGCAAAGGCGCAAAAGTAAAAGACCATGGGTCAGCACTTGCCCTAAAAAAGCAGTTTGAGGAAGTGGCAAAAAAGCTGAAGATGAAGGTTGCAGTGGTTATAACTGATGGTTCTCAGCCAATAGGAAACGGAATAGGTCCTGCACTTGAGGCAAGAGATGTGCTAAGGGTCCTTATCCGGGACAGGCGCAGGCCTCTTGACCTGGAGAAGAAATGTGTTATGATGGCAGGCGAGATTTTCTCTATGGCTGGCATAAAAGATGGCAGGAGGAAGGCCCAGAGCCTTTTAGATTCAGGCAAGGCATATATGAAGTTTAAGGAGATAATCAAGATACAGGGAGGAAATCCTGACATAACTCCAAAAGAGGTTCCGCTTGGAAGGTACAAAGCAGTATTCAAGGCAGGGAAGTCAGGAAAAGTAAAATCAATTGACAACGAACTTGTGACTCATATCGCAAGGGTTGCAGGAGCCCCTAAATACAAGGGCGCAGGGTTATTCTTGTATAAGCATGTAGGGGACAAGGTTGAGAAAGGAGAGAAACTCTTCAAGATTCATACTAACAGCTTGACTAAGCTAAAATATGCCAAAGAAGTTATAGATGGCTTTGACGTCTTTAAGATAAACTCATAATATTGTTTTGAGTTTCAGAATTCTTTCTCTTTTGCACTCAAACTTTGTGCTTTCTCCTGTCTTGTACTTGTCATTGCTCCTGAACTCGCATTTGAACAAAGAGTTGTTGCACAATGACATTATATTCTTTATCCCGCTTGAATACTTGCATGATTCTTTTGCTTCTAAAGAATTGAGATATTTATCAAACTCTTCCTGCGAGAGCTCATCTTTTCTGGTTATTATCGCAATTCTCTCTTTTAGCTTCCCAAACTCTTCAAGCTTTGCAGCTCTTTCAGTATTAGAAATCAGGCTATCGCTCTTTTTTAATTGTTCTAACATCCCCCAACACTAAAGATATTATATATGCTGGAGTATATAAATTTTTCTGAGAAAAATAATGGCTGGTCCTATAGGACT
>CAYUUH010000160.1:0-3016 GCA_964447855.1 uncultured Methanosarcinales archaeon
CCCCGAAGTGTGCGGGAGGGTTTATTCGAGTGATATAAATGGTCTGCACAAGCTTCTAGCGGATTTTGCCAGAACTGCCCCCATAATTAATCCTTCTTGGGGAAGATTTACGACTACACTAACCCAAGATGGAACTATAGGGCTGCTGTTCATAGAGAGGGGGCCAGAAAGCCATCTACTTGAACAAGTGTTGGAAAACACGCGCTTACATTAGAATTCTATTTACTCAAAGCATCTTTCAATCTATTAATCACTTCAACAGGCGCAGGATCAACACGATTCCTCATAGCCTGGTAATAAGAAGCAAAGTCTCCAAGATAAGCAGTTGAAATCATCCTTGCAAGCAATGATTGGCCTTCTGTGTGGACCTCGATAACATCAACCCTTTCTTCCATCAGATCCTTGCAGATGTCCATCCTCTTCTTTATGCGTTCGTTATCATTATCATCGCGGATCATTATTACTACAAATCTCTGCCTGTCCATGCCTGGGAAGCCGACAAGCTCGTTGTGGTTCATCTCAGGGAACAAGTGATAGTAAGCTGGGCATTTTGCGTTTTCGTTAAACTGTGTTTTCCATCGGTAAGCAACAGGTCCGAACAGTTCAGAAGAGTAAATTACTGGAACACGGTCATCAATTTTCTTTACAATCTCCTGAGCCATGTCCTTAATCCTCTCAGTATCTTTTATCAGGCTGAGAGTCTCGTTTAGCTCAGCATTCTTTACATTTGCAATCTGCTTGTTATGAAGCAAGCCAAGCATAGGGAAGAACAGATATCCGAGAGCTGCCCTTGGCTGGAATCCTGAAGGGATGGTTACTGTCTTGTCGCACATCTCAGCAAGCTTTCCGCCGGATGTAATAGCAACAACCTTTGCTCCGCGCTCAACAGCCTGGTTATAGGCTGACAATGTCTCTTCAGTATTTCCTGAGTATGAAACTGCAAAAACAAGAGTGTATTCATCAACAAAATTAGGGAGGTCATAGTTCCTGTTTACAAAGACAGGCACATTTGTGTTATGCATATATGCCTTAAGAAAATCTCCGCCAATAGCAGAGCCGCCCATGCCAGTTACAACTATTGTCCCTATCTCACCGGAAACAGTGACTCCTTTTGGAAGAGCCATTGCATTCCTGCACTGTGCTGGAAAATCCTCCAGAACTTTAAGGTAATTCGATTTGTCGAGTGGCATAAGGATATCCATAAAACAGGTCATATAAAAAGATTGCTGTTTTTTAGTTACGGGATAAAGTAGTGAATATAGAATAACTAGTCCCAATAATAAGGCTGCTTTCTTAGCTTACAATACCACTTGTAAATCGGCTTTACATTGTTAGGATTTTCCCAGGAACCTACATTTGCCATGTCAACAAATTCTATCAGGTGTAGTCTTGTGATTCCTTCTGTTTCACATAGGTTTAGTCTTATCACTTCTTCCAGGCCATGAATGAACTCCAATCTTGGCTTCTCAAAGTTTACATCAGTTTTTCCAGCTATGTGCCAGAATACAACAGGCCCAACTTTATTGGCTACATAATGGTCTAACTCATGAGCAGTTGACTTTGCCTCTCCAAGTTCCCTTCTTCTTAGAACTTCTTCTGGGGTTTCAAATTGGTCTGGCATTAGAATTAATCTATAGTCCCTCTTTTGTTTCTAAAGGGCCTTGCTGTTCAGCCGTATTTTGGCTATTTGCATCCCTTTCTCCAATCTTTTTCTGGGTTTCTTCTTCTACTCTGGCTGCTTCCTCTGTTGCATTCTGTCTCTTCTTTTTCTCTCTGTCTTCCAGCAGCTGGATAAACTCATCTTTGCCTGGCTTGTAGTTGTCCTGAATATCTTTTACTGATTTGAATCTCTGACCATTTATACTGTAATATGTGAGGCCTCCCCACTTTCCGGTGAACAGTCTCCCTAACTTTTCACCTAATCCTAATTCTTCCTCAGTTTCCAGGAATGCTATATGCTTCTTTCCGCCAACAGCCCTCATTACTACGCTGTCTGTTCTCCTGACTGGCTCAAAATTAGCATTTTCTGGAACATGGCCATGTGCATCCAGTGAAATCATCTTAATCCCAATTACGCTAGTATGATATTGAGTTTCTTCTGCGCCATCTTTACTTTCGACTGTTCTCTTGAATATGGGCGTTCCCGTCAAGTCAAGATAGATATATCCCCGGCCGGCATCTTCAAATCCAAGGAATACCTCGCCCTTGAATGGAAGGCAATCTGTCTGCCTAGTGTGCATTTCCCCGAAGAGATTGTCCCCTTCTAAAGACCTATAGCTTACTAAACTTTCATCTCTGAACTGCTTAGCCCAAATAAATGTTCCACCCATAGTGCTGAGAACTAACTCTTCAAGCCTTCGCTCATCAGGTTCAATCTTTTCTCCTTTTGCTTGCTTCTCCCTTTCTTCGTCAGTCATCATTATTACTTCTCCGGGTTTCATGTAGTATTCTCTTTTTCTGCATACTTCCTGGATAGTTAGCCCACTTTTTTGATCTTCCTCTGTAGGCTTAGGTTTATTTCCATGGTCTCCTGCTGGAAGTTCTTGCTCGTGAGACCCCCCAAAAGCCAGAGTATTATCTGCTCTCCAGTATCGTACAAGATTATCAGCTATTTCCTGTTCAAGGAACCTCAGCAGCAGTTCCTGGCATACTCCACCTCTTACTACGGTTGCTCCTTTCTTTGACTTGTCGGGATGTAATTTTCCATAATGATTGTTATTTTGAACGTCCATTATTATAATCCCGTTTTCATCATAACATTCTAGTAATGCGCCTAGGCTGTCATGTATTATCTGCTTTCCAAAGCTGACATGCCTTCCGCCATAAGTACTCTGCCCCTCCCTTGTTTTGAGTTCTACGCTATCGTCTAGGCGAGTAATCAGGCCCAAGAACAATTCGCCTGCCTTATAGGCTTCAAGCTTTTTGCACCATCCGCCGTAAAGCTCTTCATTCTGCTCTGAGAATGGGCATACCTTTCCTTGTTCCTCCCTGCACATTCCGTTCCCCCGGCCGCCGG
>CAYUUH010000161.1:0-3011 GCA_964447855.1 uncultured Methanosarcinales archaeon
GAACAGGACAATACTTGAGCAGGCCCTAAGATTCCAGGTTGGAGGCTATGATGCAAAAGCTACGGAGCTTCTTGAGCTGACAATAGGAGATTTGGTGCCTGATTACTATGAGGTTGGAGTCTGGATTGAAGGATACTCTGACCCTGTCTATGCAACAAGCAGCAAGCCAGTAAGGAGCCTTATCTCATCAAAACAGATGATTTCAGGAATAGAGAAAGAAAAAACAATAGAAGGTCTTGCATCAAGAGCATTTCTGTCTAAGCTCAGCAACAGTGCTGGTTCTGTTTATGTTTATTTCGGAGGGTATGAAGGAGACGGGAATATTACAAAGAAGATCAGCCTTCCTGCAGAGATTAGCTCAGTAGACAGAGTGTATATGGAGTTTGACGCTGGCGGAGATTTTGACCTTTATATCAATGATGTTTATTCAGGAAGGTACTATGCTGGGGAGCCGATGAGGGCAAGTGTCTGGAACATAGACAACTCATCCTTAGACAACTTCCAGGAAGGCGAGAACACTCTCACTCTTGTGTTCAATGAATCAAATAAATATATCGGCGGAGGATATCTAAGAGTGGACTATAGTTCTTCAGAGCTTTCGCTTTATGAGGGGGAAGGAATAAAGAGGGAGTACCTCCCAGGCATAGAGGGAGCCATTAACATTTACTCCTCGTTTTACACTCCAAATATACAAGCGATGAAGGTGCATCTTGAAGGAGAAAGCGAGTATGATGTCTACCTGAGCATAGGCGGCAGAATAGTGTACAATTACAACTTAAGCGGAGACGTAGATATAACTGACAGCGAGCTAAAACTTGCGCTTAATTATTCTGAAATAAGCAACAAGACAGTCCCGTTAAGAATGGGGCTTATGGTGCAAAACTATACTGGTGTAGAGGGCAAATCATTCGGAGTTGACGTAGTGTTAATAACTGACCTGTCTGCCAGCATGGAGTATAGGTTGGACTCTGATTGGAATGGAGTGTCACGAAACTGTTCCAACCCTGCGCTGTACAACTCCTCGACCAAGAGAGTCTCTTTGGCTAAATGCTTGGACAAGATATTCATCGATTCTATTTTGTCAGGCCCGAGAAACAGAGTTGCATTATCTGCTTTTTATAGCGACGGCTCTTCACCCTACAAAGGGAGGGTTTACCAGGAAGACTTTACAAGTAATGGAACATATTTAAAGCAAAAAGTAGATTTGTATTCTACTGAAGGAGGAACTTGCATATGCTGCGCAATAAACGATGCTTATCATCTGCTTGAAACACAGAGCAACAGCTCAAGGGCAAGATTTGTTGTGGTTATGTCAGATGGAATCCCGACCCATACCTGCCAGGCAGCATCTGGCTGTGAAGGGACAAGGACAGGACTGCCTTCTGAAGAAGGATTATGGCTTGGCAGCGCAGGCTGCTACGGAGGCACTGATGACTGCGAGACAAATGACTGTGGATGTGCAAGCCACAACGCAAACTGGAGCTCCTGCAGAGTGTATAATGCATTTAATGCTACAGTATTCTCAATTGGATTTGGGCCTGTTGATGTCTGCACAATGGCCAATAAAACCCTTAAAGGTATAGCAGAGTGCGGGAGAGGAAAGTACTACTCAAGCAGCAACGCAACAGAATTAGCAAAAATATATGAGGAGATATCCAATTATATCTTAAATGTTACATACAGCAAGCAGAAAATGCTTATCTCAGGTAACTTCTCCAGGACAGTATTAAGCCCTAATTCGTACATAGAATTCAATTATACCCCTGAGCTTGGGTCTTATGAATACGGAAGAGTGCCTGTTGTTATTGAAAGCCCAAGAATAGGGAATAATATCACAGAAGGCTCTTTTGAGGTGCCTCCAAAGATAACAGTGTATGATGCAAAGATTACCTCTTATTCCAGCGATAAGTGGACTGACAACGCAGAGATAATGCAAGCTAATTGGACCCGTTTCTACAACCTCTCAGTTTTCGGGGAAGACTATAATCTGCTTGGAGACCCCTATATGGTAAATATACCTCTGAGCATGATAAGCAGCGGGGAAAATCTTATCAGAATCAGCACAGGAATTAATCCCTATAATTCTACAGGAGGCTCGCCTGATGACCGAGTCATATATACTGGCGGCATGGACATTGATGTAAACTACTCAGGCATATTTGGCAGCGCCCAAGGCTGCAACTGGTTCATTACATTTGAGGATAATACAAATGTGACGCTGCCTATCCCTGACTATTATTCAGGAAACAAGACCTGTACGTTTGAGGAAAACACCCAATGTGCTACCCAATATGCCTCTGACGCCATAGACAGCGCAGTATGTAATCTGTTCAAGCAGCTGGATTTTGATAACGATGGAAAGCTGTCAATCAAGTTCGGTCCTGGCGACCTGGAGATTGAGACTGTCTCAATGGGGAAAATTCCATTTATGTGGGGTCCTACAATGGTTGAAGTGAGGGTGTGGAAATGAGAAATAAAAAAGGGATGTACTTCACGCTGATGACTATTGCGTTCCTGGTTATATTCCTGTTTGTGTTCCTTGCTCCAGGCTACAGGAGGCTTGGTGAGAGGATGATGGTCACTGAGATGAGAGTTGACTCGATGAACGATTTCGTAAAGGACCTTGAGAGGGATATGGAAAGGGGGCTTTACATCTCCTCTTATAGGGCTCTCTTGTCATTAAATGAATACGTGATAATGAATGGAGATTTCGTTAATGACACTGAGTCTGGATTCAAGGAAGCTTTGCTCAATGGCTCAGTGGATGGGATGAATTCATCTCTGATGGTATACTCGACGCTTTCAGAGTGGATGCAGAGGATTGAGCTTGAGGCATTGAGCTTCAATATCCAGGCAAATATCACATTTGATAATATTGCAGTTTATCAGAGCGACCCATGGCATGTGAGGGTCAGTGCTGACACTCACTTATTTGTAAAAGACTCGACAGACATCGCTTCATGGAACAGGGTGAGGAAGACAGAAACCTCGATTAGCATAGAAGAATTTGA
>CAYUUH010000162.1:0-2980 GCA_964447855.1 uncultured Methanosarcinales archaeon
GTACAATAAGTTGTAAAACTTTTAGTGGAAGTAAGTATCCCGCAAGGGGGTTAACTATTTTGAATAGGGATTCCTTGCGAGTCCCTATTCTATTTAAGGAGGTGTATTAGATTGATTAGACGAAGAAATATAGATGAGACGCATAGAAATACTTTCGTGTTAAGCCACCACATGTTGGCCTCGACAGAAACAATAGACAAGGTTATCGGAATAGTTCCTGTTAAAAGTGAGCTAGTGTCCGTAAAGGAAGTACATGGTACAGCAGGTTCCGATAGTTCGGCAGTTACTCTCTCAATAGAGCGACTTCAGGGGACCGAGACTCCCACTAATGGAGACGCGGTTGTCAATGCGACAATAAACCTAAAAGGAACAGCCGACACAGTTCAGTCTGGGACTATAGTCAAAACCTCGAATATTCATCAGTTTGCTGCTGGGGACAGGGTGGGACTTAATTTCGCAGGTACACCGACAGCTTTAGCCAACTGTTTAGTAGTTTGTGAGTTTAGACCGATAGACTAATCTTAATTCCCCCATGTTGAAAAATGTGGGGGAATAGGTTAATATTATGTCATGACACGAATACCCGTCATGGTAAATGTTTTGAACGAGGGAACCACATCAGCAGGTTGGGAAACACAGTTAATGGCGTGGATGCAAGAGAAATCAGATAAGTACGAATTTCAAATCTTCTTTCCCACAGGTAGACCTATTCCAGATAATAGACATAAAATAGTTAAGCAGTTTCTTGAGGGTAATTGGGAATATCTAGTAATGCTAGATGACGATAACCCTTGTTATAAGAATATATTTGAGTTATTAGATTTAGATTTACCCGTTGTAGGTGGAGTATATCCAGGTAAGAAGGATACAGGTATAATATTCTTTGTATTTAAAGAGGTTATTGAGAACGGGCAGAGAGTCTTTAAGCAAATGCCGCTTGATAAGAGGGAAGGTTTACAGAAGGTAGATGCTGTAGCCACAGGATTAATAGTTATTCAGAGGTGGGTTATTAAAAAAATAGTAGAAAAAGGATTACAACCCTTTGAGGAAATATTTGATGAACATGGCAGATTGCACTATGGAGATGATATAGGTTTTTGTATGAAGTGTGGAGATTTAGGAATACCTATTCACGCCCACTTTAATTACATAGGTTCGCATTTTAAGACAGTTGATTTACTTTGGGTAGCAGATTTAGTAGCCTACGCAGCCCAGACAGGAAGAACAAACTATGATAAACCAGAACCTGAAGAAACAAATCAGGGAACAGGAAAAAAGAGTACCAAAAGGTAAGATACTTCTCCCAGGGGGTGCTGGTGGTAGAAATAAGAAGTTCCATAGCATAGCTAACTTCGAGAAAATAAAAAAATCTATGGAAGCAACAGGTAAGTTAGATGTTCAGTATTTTAACAACGCTAAAGATATAGGAATGTTTATAGATTGGTACAACACCACAGTAAAGGAAAGGAAACAAGCCCACCACGACAATGAAATAACAGAGATTTCAAAACTACTTGCAAAAATATCAGGAAGGAAATCTTTTATATTTAAAAAAGATTAGTATTTTTTTTGAATATCTAGTATAATTATTGCATGGCAGTTACGTTAACATTATCAATAACCGACAGAAACAGTGTTAGTATTTTTTCACGAGCTTCTTTAGCTGAAGGTACAACTCATACGATATGGGCAGATAAATACAATGAGCTTGGAACCACTGATACAGATGGTGCAGACGCATACACAATGACTGGTATCTTATTAAAGACCCCTATGATTTCACCTATAACTGTAACTGTAGTGCCTAGTGCTGCCACAATCGGTACGTTTACTGGATATATATATTATGAAAATGGAGACCTAGTAAGGTCCTATCCCTATTCTATTACTATAAATGATGCCTTAACTGGTAGTGATATACTACCTATTGGTGGTTATTTGGTTGGTGCTACGCTAACGGCAGGTGCGTTACCTAGCCCATCTGTATCACCCAGCTTATCACCCAGTGCCTCTGAGAGCCCCTCAGTATCTCCTTCTGAGTCACCTAGCTTATCGCCCAGCTCATCTGTTTCACCTTCTGAATCTCCGAGCTTGTCACCTAGTGCCTCTCTCTCACCCAGTGCCTCAGTTTCTCCCAGCTCGTCTGTGAGTCCTTCGTTGTCACCTAGTGCATCTGTGAGTCCCAGTGCATAGTAGACTAATGTCATGACATATAATATAATATGTTCATGCTAGACATAGTTATTCCGAGTAAAACGGAGAAATTCCTACAAAGAACAATTCAAGATGTATTAGAAAAATCTACGGGGGATATACATATTTACCCCGTATTAGATGGGTACGAAATCCCAGATGAAGAGGTCGTGAACGACCCAAGAGTTACTTATATTCATTTCCCAGCAACTAAAGAAGCTAAGAAAAGACAAGCTATAAATCACATAGCAAACATAGGAGAGGGAGAATATCTAATGAGCTTAGATGCTCATTGTATGATGGCTCCTGGCTTTGATACACAACTGGCTAAAGACCACAAACCCAACTGGGTGCAGATACCCAGAAGAAATAGACTAGACGCTGAGAACTGGTGCTTACAAGACCAAGTGGACAGCCGACCGCCCATTGATTACGAATATATAATGTACCCCCTACAGTTTAAACCACCTTCATTTCATGGCTTTAAATGGGATTCCAGAACCCTTGAGAGAATGAATATTCCCATTGATGATACTATGCAGTTTCAGGGTTCGTGTTGGTTTATGACTAAGGATTGGTTTAGAGAGATGGGTTTTATGGATATAAAATATCAGGGCTGGGGACAAGAAGCTGAAGAGATAGGGCTTACTACTTGGTACAACGGGGGAGAAGTTAAGACAAACAAAAACACATGGTATGCTCATTTACACAAAGGAGAAAAGTACGGAAGAATGTACTATTTAGATAGAAAAGAAACTCGTGCCTCAAGTGCCTATGCTTATGAATT
>CAYUUH010000163.1:0-2963 GCA_964447855.1 uncultured Methanosarcinales archaeon
AAAGTCCCTGTTCCTCTGGTCCCATAAGGGATTTTCTGTAATCTACAAGTACCTTCTCTGCCCTTTTTTTTAGCTCAGGATGAGCATGGGCGACATAAAGGGATAATGATTCACCCCAGCCCTCAGTTATTTGAGACTCATTGCTTATCTCTTCAGCAAGAGCAAGCCTCCACCTCTTCCAGAACAGAATCTCGCCGTAAGCAGCGCCAACCTCATAAAGCCTGTTAGTTATTGGTGTGAAATCATTAAGGGCTTCTCTCACTTTGCCCTGCTCTATCATAGCTACTAAAGCGTCAGCTTTTTCTTTCGAAGGATAGGATAGCCTTAATCCTGCAAGTTCTTTCTCTGAGTCAGATATTGAGCGGTAAATGTTCCCCTGCATATGCCCAATCTTGCTCAAGCTTTCCAGCCCTTTCTCTGAAAGAGCTATTGAATTGTACATCTCTTCTAGCATGCCTTTAACGCGGCCTAAAGCTTCAAGCCTCTGTGCCTCATCCTGGGGGGACATCAAAATTGCTAGGGTCTTTTGAAGTGTTTCGCTGGCTTTTGAGGAGAAAACTCTGCTTGGAGCAAGTCTCCTGGAGAAAGATTGTGACTTATCTACGGATTCTGCTTCAGCAGGTTTTTCTTTAGCATGAGTTGGCTCATAAGACACTCCATCTAAGTTCAATTCTTTTACTGCATGAGCCATAAAAGAGCCAAGCTGCCTCAGTAGCTCATCTTCAGCAGCAAGCATTATGCTTAACTCCTGAGAAGTCTGCTGGCCTTGCATCTTGGACTCAATCCCAAATTTATAGATATCTTCAAGTTTCGCTCCAAATTGTTCAGAAGATTTTGATACTTTGTCAAAAAGCTGCAGAAGGCTTCTGCCTGCATCAACTATGTATGCATTTATTGCTCCAAGCTTAATCTCGCCTGAGCTTCTGTCTTCTGTGGCCTTTCCAAAAAGGCTCATTGCATAGCCAAGAATATAAAAACCATCTAATGGGTCTAAGATACTTTGCTTAATGCCATTCTTAGGGCATTCTGGGTGACCTTCAGTCTCAAGTGATTTCCTGTAATCGGCAAGTACCTCCAATGTCACCTGTCTAACATCTGGGTGGGAACTTGAGAGGTAAGAAGAAAGTGCCTTCCTAAGCCTGGCTGTTGTAGTCTCATGATTGGCAACCTTAGACTGCATAGCCTTAGCATCATCTTTTAGTGCTGCCAAAAATCTTCCTGCCTGCCAGGAATCATAAAGCAACCTCATCTGCTCTGAGGTCGTAGTTACTAGCTTAGGAGTTGGCTTCTTGGCTATCTTATCAAGAACAAAGAGAATGTTCTCCTGGTTCGGAGATGTGTGATGTGAAGGGCTTGACTTTGCAATCTCTGCAAGCGACCCGTAAAGAAGTTTTACATCATCAAGTATCCTTTTTGAGGTCTCTTCTTTCTCAGCAGCATCCTGCTGGACTGAAAGTTGGGATACATCTTCCAGTATAGCTTCAAGCTGTCTTGGCTTCATAGCTTGTGCAATCGGATGGCTGCCGCTATTATCAGTTGTCATAGGGCAAAATAAGCCTCCGTGATATTTAAAGCTTTCTGTATTTTACCACTTTAAGATAGTAAAATAAATGTTAAGATAGAACCAAAACTATTTTATAGTATTAACCTAAAAAAAGTGCTTGTGAAACACCTATCAAAGAAGATATTCGGATGGACTGTTTATGACCTGGCAAATACTGCTTTCTCTGCACTATTTGTCACTTTCTTCTTTCCCTTGTTAATCAAAGCATATCTTGGTGGAAATGAGTTCCATGTTGGCTTAGTAACCAGCATTGCAATATGTATCGCAGGGTTTTTTGTCCCGTTCATAGGAGCTTTGTCTGACTCAACAGGCAGGAAAATGCCTTATGTGATATTCTTTACCATACTCTGTGTAATTGCAACAGCACTAACGCCTTACTTTGGGCTGTATCCTGCGATGATTCTTGCTTTAATTGCTATTATCTGCTTTCACTCTGCAACTGATGTATATGATGCAATCCTTGTAGATATATCAACAAAAAAGAATATGGGCAAGATATCCGGCTATGGTGTTGCAGTAGGATATACCGGAACAATCCTAAGCCTGATAATGGCTTATTTCCTTATGGCAAAGCTTGGATGGGATACTGAAATCGGAGTTAAGTCAATGTTCCCTGCAACAGCCGTTTTCTTTACGGCATTTGCTTCAATCACTTTTATTCTTGTAAAAGATAAAGTAAAGAAAAAGACAATTGAGCTGAAGAAAGGGATTAAAAAAGCATTCGGAGCATTGAAATCAACATTTACTGAGATTAGAAAACACAAGAGTTTGTTTACTTTCCTTATAGCCTGCCTGTTATACACTGACGGAATGAACACAGCCGTTATCTTCCTTTACCTTTACGGCCGCGAACAGATTGGGATAAGCATGATTCATTTCTTCTATGCCTATGCCGGAATGGCGGTTGCTTCTGCACTAGGTGCATTGGCATTTGGCAAGGTGGGGGATAAGTTTGGCTCAAAGCACTCTATAATCTCTGCTTTGCTGCTTTGGATAGTAATAATATTCATGCTTATGGGAGTGAATAACTTAACTACTTTTATAATCGCAGGATGCCTTGGCGGAGCTGCACTTGGTGCAATCTGGACATTAAACAGGCCGATGCTTGTGCATCTAAGCCCAAAGCATAAGGTTGCAGAATTCTTCGGGTTCCAGGGCCTTACAGAGAAGTTCTCAGGACTGATAGGGCCTGCATTGTTTGGACTTGTTGTTGTTAGGGCAGGCTACCAACCAGCATTAATGGTGCTGTTAGGATTCTTTTTTTTAGGACTAGTTGTAATGAGTTTTGTTCCGGACAGATAGAATAATATGCCTAATTCTGATTATGATAGAACTCTTCAACCATATCAAGTGTGCTTGCGTCTTCTGCCTTTCTGTCTTCCCTTATCCTTACAAGCCT
>CAYUUH010000164.1:0-2936 GCA_964447855.1 uncultured Methanosarcinales archaeon
GGTGATAAGCTGGGAGATTCAGATGGGCTAGGTAATGCTCCTGAAGTTATAGTAGCACCAACTAAATAACCACCAATAGGTAGTTGAGCAGTTCCACTTGTTTCATCATCAAGTTCTATTGAATAAGGATAAGACCTAACAAGGTCTCCATCTTCGTAATATATATACCCTGTGCATGTTCCAATAGTTGCAGCACTAGCAGTTACAGTTACAGTTATAGGTGAAATCATGGGGGTCTTTAATAAGATACCAGTCATTGTGTACGCATCTGCGCCATCTGTGTCGGTGGTTCCAAGCTCATTATATTTATCTGCCCAAATGGTATGTGTTGCACCCTCGGTTAAAGAAGCTCGTGAAAAAATAGATACACTATTTCTGTCTGTTATTGCTAATGTTAATGTAACTGCCATATATGAATATTATACAAGATATATAAAAAAAATACTATTCCCTTTTAAATACAAAAGTTTTTCTACCCTGCATCCTTGCTAGGAACTTTGAAATCTCTACTATCTCGTTATTAGCCCTCTCTTTTCTTTTGCTCTCTGTTATCTGATTATACCAGTCTAAGAACTGTCCCATTTCTTTCCCATTATTGAAATCTTCTCTATCTAATTTTCCTGTGGCTTCGTACTTCTTTTTTAACTTATCAAAATTACTAGGCTTGTAGAACTCTTTTCTTACTGCACCTGGTAATAGTATCTTACCTTTTTCATTTGGTCTTACGGGATATAGTTTATCCAGGGTAATTTGTCCTTCCTGTTTTGGCTGCGTAGGCTACGAGGTCAGCAACCCAAAGTAAATCAACTGTTTTATAATGTGAGCCAACATAATCAAAGTGGGCGTGAATGGGTATATTTAACTTACGGCACTTTATACAAAAGCCCATATCATCTCCATAAGCCAGAACCCCATCATCATCAAATACTTCCTCAAAGGGTTTCCAACCTTTCTTTACCATTTTCTCTATAACATCTCTTTTAATAACCATAAGCCCAGTTGCTAGCCCGTCTACGTTCTGTAATCCCTCACGCCTGTCTAAACCCACTTGTTTAAATAGGGTCTTTCCGTCTTTTTCTATTATGTCAAAGACAAATATGATTATTCCACTACTGCGTTTTCCAGGGTAAACCCCACCAACAACAGGTAAATCTAAATCTAATAAATTAAATATGTTTTTATAACAGGGGTTATCGTCATCTAACATTACTAGATATTCCCAATCCCCCTCTAAAAACTTTTTAACTATTTTATGTCTATTATCTGGAATAGGTCTACCTGTAGGGAAGAAGATTTCAAATTCGTACTTATCCGATTTCTCTTGAGCGCACGCCATTATCTGAGTTTCCCAACCTGCTGATGTCGTACCCTCGTTTAAGATATTTAACATAACTTTCTTTCGTGTCATGACACCTATAATAACAGTAAGGGGAGTATTTTTCAACTCCCCAAACTATTACGAAGCTAAGGTAACTGCTACCCAAGCACCAGACTTACAAACGTACAAAACGTTATTCTCGTTATCGTAATAAAGAGCTCCGTTTATTGACGCAGAAGCTGTGGGTGCGTTGGCGTTTGCAGCCACTCTAGGTATTCTGAGGTATTTGTCCTCATCTTTACTGTCATCGTTTATGCTACTGAATACTAAGTTTCTATTCCTAATCACTTAAATCACTTCCTTTCTAAACAATAGCCCCACCGAAGTGAGGCTATCGTTAAATAGTTAACCCCCTTGCGGGATACTTGCATATCAAGATAGGTACAACTTATCGTACGTCTCTCAAAAATGCGTGTGCTCTTGGTCTGTCTGTTGCTAAGTCAGCGTACCAAAATAGTACAGCTTCGTAAGCGTCTGCATCTGCAACTCTTGAAAGTACACTACCGTCTTTGTTCATCCAATCCCATGAACTCATTTGCATGATTTCAAGGTGCTCCGTATCAATAAAGAATACGGTATTGGGCATACAATCCACGTCAGCTACCCAAGGTATACCACTGTAATCCAAGGCTTTAAATCCACCATCTAAGTCAAGTGTGTTAACAAATCTCTTGTCAGCAATCACGAGAGCTGCGTAAGCATCTCTTAAGTCATGATTGGAGATTATGAGGTTAGTTTTTCCACCATTCTTTTCAACTGCGGAAATAGCTTCCTGAATTAAAGGTAAGGTAAGGTCTCTGTTAGTACCTGAATTGTCATCGTTTGTGAATGTAGATGACTTCCACCAAGCGTATGAACTTCTGGAAAGGTTATGCAATGTAGTTACATAAGTAGCGTCATCAACAATACCCTTTATACCCATCATTTCATAAGAGGTTCCTGCGTGGTCTGTAGCGTCTTCTCTTATAACATAGTCGTTGTCGGCTATGGTATTAGAGGCGTTAAGAGCGGCAGAAAGAGTTACTTCTGTAGTAGAATCCACTGAGGTTATAGTTAAACTATCTCCGTAGGTTCTAACCGCACCGCCAGTAGGATTCAAGAAATCAATCTTCATTCCATCATGGAAGTAGTTAGTACCAGGATTGTCCAACGTAATCGTAGTCTCTGTACCAGCAGTACCAGGGTCTCCATTGACCAAAGCTCTAACAGCAGTACCATCATTGTGAAGCATGTAATTTACTTCTTTCTCCAAATCTCTGGTTACACCTTTGATTTCAGATTCTAAAGCTCTAACAATTGCTCCTTTATCATTTTTGGCGGCTGCCATAGTCGGTCCTGAAACTTGTATTCTCCCCCTGACGTACTTAACACTTCCGTAAGGATTCTTGTAAGATTGTTCGCCAGCGGTAGGAAGTCCAGTTTCTGAACCAGCCCCAACTCCAGAATTTCTTCCGTAGTGGGCTACCAAACGCCATTCTTTACCAGACACATCTCTTTCATTCTTTCTTAATTTCTTAAGAAGATAAGTCGAATTTTCTAACTGGTCTCTGACTACGGG
>CAYUUH010000165.1:0-2901 GCA_964447855.1 uncultured Methanosarcinales archaeon
AGGTACAGGAATCCAAGACCTAAGACTTTCAAGACTGAAGAATCTGCAAAAAAATATGCAGAAAGCAAAGGCATTAAGAATTACAAGCTGGTCAATCTTAGAAGTTCAACTTCAAAAGACAAGAAGTTAAAGATTGCGCCTCAGTAATTTTTCTCATGCACCGCGTTCAGAAGCTTTTGAGCAATTACGGCTATTGTTCTAGAAGAAAGGCTGAAGAGCTTATCCAGGAAGGAAGAGTCAAGGTAAACGGCAAGACAATATCAATAGGAGACAAAGCATCTGATTCTGATAAGATCTATGTCGATGGCAGGCTGGTCTCAAAGCAGGAGAAGGTTTACATCATGTTCCATAAGCCTCTTGGCTGCATTACTGCAATGACAGACCCGGTGTTTGACACAGTTATGGACCACATAAATGTAGAAGAAAGGGTTTTCCCGGTTGGAAGGCTTGATTACAATACCTCTGGCTTGTTGATTCTTACAAATGACGGGGACCTTGCGAATAAGATAATGCACCCAAGCAATGAAGTGAAAAAAACCTACCTTGTCGGGCTTAGGGACAGGATATCAGACGCCCAGATAAATCAGCTAGAAAAAGGAATGTTCCTTAGTGACGGGAGAACAAGCCCTGCAAAGGTAATGAGGCAAGAGCCAGACCTTATAGAGATAACTATCCATGAAGGCAAGAACAGGATAATCAGAAGGATGATGGACAAGCTCGGCCTTAAGATAAGATTCTTAAAAAGAACAAGGATAGGAAGCCTAACTCTTGCCGAGCTCAAGCCAGGCAAGTATAAGCTTCTCACAAAGAAAGAATTGGAAAAGATATTCCGCTGAGATTATTGCTTCTCTTTTTTAATCTGGTCAACTACTTTTTTAAAAGCCTCAACCTGTTTCTCCGTAAGTTTCCCAAACTTAAGATAATTTATCTTGATGTTTCCAAGGAATGTGTTCTGCTTGTACCATTCCTCAGGAATATTGAACATTTTCTTCATTTGCGGGTCTTTTATCTCCCCGTTAAGGTCATTTTTCTGGCAGTCATAACATACAGCATATTTCTGCCTTGAGGTCATTGTTACGTAGTTTTTCTTGCATCTTATGCACAGTTGTTTGTATCTTACTGCCATACAAAAACATAACTGGATATTCTTTAAATAATCTTGCTTTTTTGAACCATAACACTTAAATAAGCTGCAATAAATATGGGTTAAAAACCGTTTGAATGGGTTCTAAACTTATTTTCTCGGTTAAGCGAGGATGGTAAAATGACAGTAAAGAACGGAGATAAGGTCAAGGTTGAATACACAGGAAAGCTAGATGACGGAACCATGTTTGATACTTCTCAGGGAAAAGCTCCAATCGAGTTTGAGGTTGGCGCAAAAAAGGTAATCCCTGGATTTGAGAAAGCAGTTATTGGCATGAAAAAAGGCGAAGAAAAGGAAGTCAAGATAAAGCCTGAAGATGCCTATGGGAACAGGAACCCTGAGATGATAAAGAAGCTTCCAAGGAAAATGCTTCCAAAGGACCAGGAGCCAAAGGCTGGAATGATGATTCTTATGAAGACCAAGGAAGGCCCTCAGATACCTGCAGCGATAACAGCAGTTTCAGCTGAGGATATAACAATTGACTTAAACCACCCATTGGCTGGAAAGAATCTTAACTTTAAGATCAAGGTCGTTGATATTTCTTAAGTAAATTAATCTATTTTATTTTTGATTTTCTCATTGAATAATCATATCAAATACTTAGAAGAATTAAAAGCTTAATACACACAATGTGTGTATCGCCTTATTTATGCTTATACTCCTTTTTATGCATAATAAGATGCTGGTGCTCCCTTAAGCCTAATATGCCGCCGATAATTCCAAAGATTGGTCCTATGAACAATCCCATTCCAGTCAGAACTCCAACAAGGCTTACAATAAGCACCATTATGCTTCCTGCAAGCGAATGGTCTTCATGCTTAATCAGTTCGCTTCCTACTATGATTATTATTCCTGCAAGATAATTTGAAACAATAAGGAAATAAGCAAGAAATGTGAATATGGACCCATAGTTTGCGATGATATCCTTTACAATATATGTCCCGAATATTGCAACAGATAATATTATTATTCCAGCTATCAGGCTGATTACATAGCCTGCTTCTGTAACACGGCTTCTTTCAACCATGGGGCATTCTTGGGCTTTAGGTTATATAAAGTTTTGGGAACGTTTATAAATTTACCACCAATCTTGCATAGCATGGAATACGCAATAGTGCATTATGCAGAGATAGGGCTTAAGGGAAAAAACCGAGCTTTCTTCGAAAGCAGGCTTGTATCAAACATCAGGTCAGCCCTGGACCCAAAGAGCTGCACTTCAATCCAAAGGGCTTATGGAAGGATAATAATCAAGCTGAGCTCAAAGCCAAATCTTGACAAGCTAAAGGCAGACCTGGAAAATATCCCAGGGATTTCTCATTTCTCTTTTGCTCTGCATTCAAAGAATGAATTAAGCGATATGAAAAAACAGCTTTTTGCTCTTGCTTCAGACCTAAAGCCTTCAGATTCATTTAGGATTACAGCAAGGAAATCAACTCAGTCTGTAAAGCTCGGCTCAATGGACATCAACAAGGAGCTTGGCCAGGCAATAGTTGATGAGTTCAAGGCAAAGGTTGACCTTGAAGAACCAGATGTAAACTTCATGATTGAAGTGACTGATGAAGGCTCGTTCCTTTACACAGAAAAGATTGCTGGAGTTGGAGGGCTTCCTGTTGGGGTGACTGGAAAGATTGTTTGCTTGCTTTCTGGCGGCATTGACAGCCCTGTTGCAGCTTTCAAGATGTTTAAGCGCGGATGCACAATTGTTTTTGTCCATTTCCAGAACAATACAGCAAGCAAGAATATTGTTAAAGACAAGG
>CAYUUH010000166.1:0-2901 GCA_964447855.1 uncultured Methanosarcinales archaeon
GATTTCCGTGCACATGGCCGTAAAGGACATAGCCAATCTCGTATTTCTGGCCCCTAAACGGAGTGTATCTTCTCGGCTTCTCAATCTCAAGAAAATTAAAAAGCTTAGAGGGAAGATCTTTTTTTGCAAGAATTGTATCGACTAAGCTATTGGCTTCTGCAATCCTTTTAGTCTTAGAAAGCATGGACACCTCAAAAGTAGGGTATCCTACAAAGGCTGCGTTCTGCAAGCCCTGCTCAAGAAAATCAAAAAGCTGTTTTGGCTTATGGAGTATTATGTCGTCATCAACAAGATAAGTGAATCTTGCGCCAAGCGAGATGTTTTGTATAGATTTTGTAAGCCCTAGGTTCCTTCCAGTAGGCAGGGTCCTGTCCGAGTTATAGACGACCTGGTACGAGAGGCCCCCTGGATTATATTTCTCAAAAACCCTCTTTACAAATGACTCTGATTCCTCATTCTGCTCTGCATTGCATACTAGGATGATATTGTATAAACTTTTGTCTAAGTCACTCAAACACTGAAGAAAATTCCCGATTTGCTTTTCTCTGGAAGGGATAGTCAGCACGACTATGTCTCTTTTTACTCCCTCCTTTATTTTTAGCTTAAGCATTAAAACTCTTAATAAAGACGAGGAGATAATAATATTTAAAGCTTATTGTTTATTGAGAAGATATTTTATGCCGGCGGAACTACTGCTTTTCTGCGTTAATGTCGAACTTGCTTAAGGTCAGCTGTCCTTTTTTCACCTTAACAGAAAGCTCGTCTTTCTCTGTAAACTGAGTCATGCTGGTTATAACTTCCGGGAGAAGTATCCTGTTTCCCCTAAAGTCAAGGTTGATTATAATTTCTTTTGCAGGCTCTGCAGTGAGCTGGCTTAGAAGCTCATCGGCGCTTGCCTTCTTTTCTGGCTTCTTGAACTCTTTGGCCTTTGCAAACAGAAAGCTTGCAATCTTTTCAGCGACATTTATCTTTGTGGCCTGGGTTATGCCCTGAAGGCCTGGAGAAAGGTTGATTTCTATAACTGTCGGGCCTTTGGCAGTCTCAAGTATATCCACAGCGCATATGTCTGCCTCAACTGCCTGAGCAGCCTTAATTGCAAGCTTTTTTGTGTGCGTATCAAGCTCGCATGGCTCTCCTATGCCTCCTGCATGGATGTTCGCCCTTTTCTCGCCAAACTGCGCCTTGCGCCTCATGGATGCAACAACTTTATCACCGACAACTATTACCCTGATATCAGAGCCTGAAGACTCAACATACTCCTGGATGATGAACGGCTGCCTTAATGCTGCAAGCGCGTCAAGCATAGATGATGCTGACGCATAAGAATCTGCAAACATGACTCCTTTTCCGTGGGAGCCATGCGGGAATTTCATGACAATCGGATAGTTGACTCTCTTAAGGATTTTCTTTGCGGCCTCAACTGTTGCTGAGATGTATGTTGTTGGCATAGATATCTTGTGCTGCTGAATATCCAGCTGAGTAAGAAGCTTGTCGTGGCCAACTGTGAATGCTGCAGCCTTAATCGGCATATATGTCTTGCCGTTCAATGCTGTGGCTATTGACCTTAGCAAAGGCTCATACCTAAAAGAACCCTTAAGATAAATCGCATCATATTCTTCGAGAGGCTTTCCCTCGTAAAGAACTTCTAATGCGCTTGTTCCTAGGTGCACCTCTATATTCTTTAAGTCTATATCATCAACTATCTTGAAGTATTTCTCCATTTCCTTGACTATCATCAGGGAACTTGTGCTTCTTAATGAAATTACAGCTCCTCTCATTTTAACGCCTGCACGGGTCTATCAGAAAGCCTTCTTTTAGTATATTTTGGCCGATTAAGCACCGATATTTCATATGGCTCCTGTCTGCCAGAGTGAATTCAGCATTCATCTTCTTCCCCGCAAGCTTCACCTTTACATTTATAACCGGCCTAAGCTTGTTGCCGTGAGCTGATTTTACCAGCTTTGACTTTATTACTGGCCCGAGCTTGAGCTCTGCGGCCATCTTTACATCCATTGAGCTTTTTGTTGCTCATGTGTCAATCCTTGACCTCACTGTCTTTCTGCCTGCGTCGCCGTAGATTGTCACTTTTTCAGTAAGACCTATTATGATTCGGTCATCGTATTTCATAGTGAATATCAAGCTGATTATCTTTTATAAAGGTTTCTAAATGACTCTGAGTCATTTAGAACTTCAAAAATGCTTGATTTTGTAAGTTTCTACACTTTCAAAAGCCTTCCGTCAATGTAAACTGACGGATTTCTGAATAACTGTTTGATGTAATTCTTTGGGCAGACTGTTCCTCAAAACCAATAATTTTGGCCAAACGCAAAGTGGGCTGTGCCAAGTCCTTTCTCGTCGATGACTGTTGCTCCGACAAGCTGGCATTAAGGCACTGGGTTAAAACTTTTCTGAATGCAGGAGCTATTCTTTTTTGAGAGGATAATTATATTTTTGCAAAAGAAAGCTTTTTATTGGATTTCAGATAAGCCTATGATATGGACCTGGATGATATAAATGAGAAGATTCCAAAGGAGCTGTATACTATTCTTAGTAAAGAGATAAAAGAGCTTAGGCCATGCCAGGAAAAGGCTGTGGAAAATGGGCTTCTTGACAGAAAGAATCTTCTTGTATGCACACCTACTGCGTCGGGAAAGACTTTGATAGCAGAGCTTGCAGGCGTCAGTTCTATACTCAAGGGATTTGGCAAGGCAGTCTATATTGTTCCGTTAAAGGCTCTTGCATCAGAAAAGTATAATGAGTTTAACCGCAAATATGGAAATCTGTTCAAGGTTGCGCTTTCCATAGGAGAGATTGATTCTGCAGACCCATACCTTGCGGACTATGACCTTATAGTGACCACCTCAGAAAAACTTGACAGCCTTACAAGGCACCGCGCACAAT
>CAYUUH010000167.1:0-2890 GCA_964447855.1 uncultured Methanosarcinales archaeon
GCATCCTCAATTGCCTTTAGCTTGGCTGGAAGGGACTTTGGTTTGTTAGCATACTTTCCGTCTGATTTATGATAATCAATTACAGCTTGGGAGAACTTCGCTCCATGGGCAGTCATTATGGCAACAACCTTGTCAGTCTTCTTGATTATGCCTGCTTTTACAAGCTTCTTAAGTCCTGCAGCAGCTGCAGCAGAATTAGGGCAGATAGGGATGCCAGTTGAGTCAACAACTGCCTTTGCGTCCATGATTTCCCTGTCAGAAACCTGCTCCATGACTCCCTTGAAATATTTTAGTTCACGCACTGCTTTCTTAAAGCTTACAGGATTTCCTATCTGTATAGCACTAGCAACTGTTTTCTTTGCAGTGACTGGCTCAAGCTCTGACCAGTTGTTCTTATAGCTTTCATAAAGAGGGTTAGCCCCTTCAGTTTCAACTCCTGCAATCCTTGGAATCTTATTGATAACCCCCAAATCATAAAGCTCTCTTAATCCCTTCCCTAGGGCAGATATGTTTCCTGCATTGCCGACTGGAATAACAAACCAGTCAGGAACTTCCCAGTTTAGCTGATGCAATACTTCTATTCCAATTGCCTTCTGGCCTTCTATCCTGAATGAATTCATTGAATTAAGAAGGTAGATAGGATGCTTTTCAGTTAACTCCTGTACCAGTTTCATACAGCCGTCAAAATCTGTATCTAAACCAAGAGTTATTGCTCCTGAGGATATTGGTTGTGACAATTGTTCAAATGAAATCTTTCCTTCAGGAAGCAGAACTGCCCTCTTTATTCCTCCTCGTGCAGCATAAGCAGCCATCGAAGCTGATGTGTCTCCTGTTGAAGCGCATGCTACAATATTTACCCCCAAGAAATTAGCCCAGGAAACCCCTGCAACCATTCCCCTGTCCTTAAAGCTTAGCGTAGGGTTCATTCCCTCATGCTTGAATTATAATTTGTCAACGCCAAAGAATTCCTTGAGCTTCTTATCAGCCTTGTACAAAGGAGTATCTCCTTCTTCAAGGGTGATTAGCTTGTCGTCTGGCAGGTCTGGAAGCAAAATATCCTTGTACCTTAAGA
The DNA here is from genome assembly GCA_964447855.1 of uncultured Methanosarcinales archaeon. Lineage (GTDB taxonomy): Archaea > Nanobdellota > Nanobdellia > Woesearchaeales > JAHWIC01 > JAHWIC01. The sequence continues at coordinate 1,073 of CAYUUH010000167.1, forward strand.
AAGCAACCTTGTCTTTGTTTTTCTCAAACTGCTCCTTCCACTCTTTTCCAGAACGCTTGAATGATTTCAGGTCTGAGACTACTTCAAGTAATTCTCCGCAATCGCACTTATACCTGATTTCCTTTGCATCATACTCAATATCACAGGAGATGCACTTTAGTTTTGCTTTCATGAATATTGCAAGAACCGCGGCTTATTTAAATCTTATGCTAGCTCTATAATCAGCTTGGCGCAAACTTTAGAAGTAGTGTCATTTGTATCCTTAGCAGGGTTAACCTCAACCAAGTCAGCTGCCTTAAAGTTCTTCATCATCTTAAGCCTGTGGATAAAGAATAATAATTCGCGAGTAGTCAGGCCGCCAGGCTCAGGATATCCTGTTCCTGGAGCAAATGCAGGGTCTAAAACATCTATGTCAATTGAAATGTAGAGTGCACCAAAACCTTTAGCAGCAGTCATGACTGACTCAGAAACCTCTTTTACGCCTTCCATCGAGATTTCTTTCATATTGAAATATTTTATTTTATTCTCCTTGAGGAAATCATATTCTTCTTTGTGCCAGTTGCGAAGGCCGACTAGAATCACATTTTCTCTCTTCACAATCCCATTCTTGACAAGGCCGCGGATAATATCCTCATGAGTTGCAGGCAGAAAGTCAGACTCGCAGTCTGGATGTGCATCAAACACAACCAAGCCCATATTATCATAGTTAGAAGCAAACCCCTCAACCAAAGGGTAAGTTACAGAATGGTCTCCTCCGATGAATATCGGCTTGTCAGCCTCTTTTGTTATCCTCTTAGCTTCTTCGCTTATAATCTTAAATGATTCTTCTATATTGTCCTGCATAACCTCAATCTTTTCAATGTCAAAATTGGGAAACATGCCATTCTCGCTAAGATAGAAGTCTTCAAGCCTCTCAACAACCTTATCAGGCCCAAGCTCACAGCCTTTAGTCTTCCCAAGGCCTCCTGCTGAAAAAGGGACTTTAACTATTTTCATGAAAAAAACAGAATTAACAATCGTTTAATAATCTTACTTCTTTTTTATTCTTACCTGGAGTATTCTGTGATTCTCAACTTTAAGGACCTTTACCCTACATCCGTCTTCATCAAACTCTTCGCCTTCCTTAGGAATCCTTCCGAGCTTATTAAGAATATAGCCTCCAATCGTCTCAAAGTCTCCCCCTTCTTTCAGGCTTGTGCAGACTTTCTTATTAACTTCCTCAATGTCTGTTTTACCAAGCACATTCCATGCGTTCTTTCCAACTTTCTTGATGCTTGGGTTTATCTTATCAGTTTCCTCGAAAATCTCACCTACAATCTCCTCAAGAACATCCTCCATTGTAACAAGCCCTGCAACAACACCATGTTCGTCAACAACTATTGCGATTGAAGACTGCTTTGCCTGGAAAGCCTTAAGCAATGAGTCTACTTTTTTCGTTTCAGGCACGAAATATGCCTTCCTAATAATCTTGTCTACAGAGATATCCTGCTTCTTGTGCTTAAGCGCGTCTATGAGATGCACTACACCTTTGATATTGTCTTTAGTCTTTTCATACACCGGAAGCTTAGTATGCCCTAATTTTGAAAACAGCTTCCAAAGGTCTTTTATCTTAGTGTTTATGCTGACGCACTGCATATACGGCCTTGCAGTCATTATGTTGCCTGCGTCAAGGTCATCGAACTTAAAGATGCGGTTAATCATCTTCTTTTCAGAAGTCTTTATCTGGCCTGCCTTTTCCCCAACCTCAATCATTGTCTTAAGCTATTCTTCTGTAACAATCGGCCTTTTTACGCCCTTAGCTCTGCCAGTCATACCTTG
>CAYUUH010000168.1:0-2843 GCA_964447855.1 uncultured Methanosarcinales archaeon
AAACTTGCCTCTCTGCAGCTCTTTAATTCCTTCTTCTACCCTAGAAATCATAAATAGCCCTCAACCAGGATGTCCTTGCCTACTTTTCTTGTTTCAATGTTTTTCAGAGAAATTGCTTTGTCAAGCTTCTTTATCCCGAGGTTGCCTATTGCGCCAAGGCCTGCCCCTATAAGCTTAGGAGCGCTGAATAAAAGTATCTTGTCTGCAATGCCCTCGCTTATTGCAGACGCATTAAGCTCAGAGCCTCCTTCAATCATTATGCTGGACACTTCGTGCCTGCCTAGCATCTTCATAAGCTCCTGCAGGTCAACCCTCCCTTTTTTGCTTGGCGTAACGATTACTTTAACTCCTTTCTGCTGGAGCTGTTTTACCTTCTTCTTGTTTGCTTTGTTTGTTGTTGCAACTATAAGCTTTAATGGGTCTTTGAGCAGGTTCTTGCTCATAGGAATCTTCAATGTGCTGTCAACGACAATCTTGATTGGGTCTTTGCCTTTTACTTCTCGTGGAGTAAGCTTAGGGTCATCTTTTATGACCGTATTGATTCCTACCATTACAGCATCAACATTGCTCCTTATCTGGTGGACATATTTTCTTGCGTCTTTTCCTGTGATATACTTCGACTCTCCTGTTGCAGTTGCTATCTTGCCGTCTAGGCTCATCGCAACCTTCAGGATTACAAAAGGCTTTTTCGTCTTGATATATTTGACATAGTATTCATTCAGCTTCCTGCACTCTTCTTCAAGAATTCCAATCTTAGTCTTCAGGCCCCTGAACTTAAGCTCTTTGTACCCGTCAACCTTCGGGTTTGGGTCTTTCATCCCGATTATAACTTCCCTTATGCCTGAGTTGATTATCTTCTCTGTGCACGGCGGAGTTCTTCCCCAGTGCGAGCATGGCTCTAGAGTAACATACATTGTTGCATTCTGTGCTTTTATGCCTGCGTTCTCTATCGCATTTACCTCAGCATGGCCTTCCCCGCACTTCTTGTGGTAGCCTTTGCCTACGACAGAGCCTCGTTTGACTATAATGCATCCTACAGCAGGGTTTGGGCTACATAATCCAACTCCTTTCTCAGCCAGTTTCAAGGCTAATTCCATATACTTCTTGTGTGACCTCATATTCGTCTAAAGGTAGTAGTACTTCATATTTAAATGTAAGCATAACCTTTTTAAATTCACTACTTTATTTAAATGGCATGAAAAACCAGTTTGATATCATTCTTGTCACAGGCGAATATTATGCAGACCATCCTTTCTCAGGTGTAGGAGTGATGAAGAGGGTCCTTGAAGACAAGGGATTCTCAGTTGGAGTCATAGAAAAGCCGGACTGGAAATCTGACAAGGATTTCCTTAAGCTTGGGGCGCCAAGGCTTTTTTTTGGTGTTACATCAGGAGCAATAGACTCGATGCTTGCAAATTATACTCCTTTGAAAAAGCTCCGCTCTGAAGACAAGAACTTCCCATATACCTCAGGCATGCCTGACAGAGCAGTTACTGTTTACTGCAACAAGCTGAGGCAGCTCTTTAAGGGCAGCAGGATTGCTATCGGCGGGATAGAGGCTTCTATGCGCAGGTTTGCACATTATGATTACTGGGACAACAATCTTAGAAAAAGTATTTTGCTTGACACAAGGGCAGACATACTTATCTATGGCAGCGGCGAGTACCAGGTTGTCGAGATAGCAAAGAGGCTGAAGAATAACCAGGGCATTGAAGGCATTGAAGGTACTTGCATAACTGCAAAAGAGATTCCGCCTAAGTTTGAGGCTCTGCCTTCTTTTGATGAGGTATCCAAAGACAAAAAGACTTTCTGCAAAATGCAGGTAATGTTTTCCAACTCGAAAAACCTTGCGCAGAAGTTTGACAATAGATATGTTCTACAGTACAAAATGCATGATTACACGAGCCAGGAGCTTGACCATATTTACAGCCTAGGCTATACGAGGGAGATACCTCCAAATTATCCAGAGCTCAAGATGGCCCAGTTCAGTGTAGTCACTCACAGGGGCTGCATAGGTGAATGCAGTTTCTGCTCTCTTGCATTGCATCAGGGCAATAAGATTATCTCCAGAAGCGAGGAGTCGATACTAAATGAGATAAAGCAGATAACCAAGCACAGGCAGTTCAGAGGATATATTGATGATTTGGGAGGACCAAGCGCAAATATGTACGGCATGGACTGTGTGAAATGCAGCGCAAGAAGATGCATCTCATGCAAAGAGCTGGATAAAAGCCATTCTAAGATATTAAGCCTTATGCGCAAGGCCCGCAAAATCCCTGGCGTGAAGAAGATTTTTGTGCGCTCTGGTGTAAGATATGACCTTGCAGCCGAGAGTGAGGAATATATCAAAGAGCTCTCAACCTACCATATAAGCGGCTGTTTGAAGATAGCGCCTGAGCATTTCTCACCTATAGTTTTGAGGCTGATGAACAAGCCAGGTGCTAAGTTTGCAGATTTCAAGAAGACATTTGATAAACACAATAAGCCCCTCAAGCAGGAGCTAAGGTATTATTTTATGACAGCACATCCAGGCAGCTCAATGAAAGAGGCCCAGGAGCTTGCAAGGGAGCTCAATCATCTCAGCAACACTGAGGCTGTCCAGATTTTCACTCCTACACCTATGACTGTATCAACATGCATGTATTACACCGGGTTAAACCCATATACTCTTGAGAAAGTGTATGTTCCTTATACTTATAACGAGAAGAAAAAGCAAAAGAATATCCTTTTTGGTGGTAAGGATGAATAAGATAAGGATAATTGCAGTGGGAAAGATAAAAGAAAGAGCATAGAATGAATTAATCAATGAATACCTCAAGAGGCTGAGGCCTTTGGCAGACATC
>CAYUUH010000169.1:0-2809 GCA_964447855.1 uncultured Methanosarcinales archaeon
ACCTCGCTGACAATCTTTTCCCATATAGCATAAGAATCAGGCTTGAATATGATGCACCCTGAGACCTCTGAATAGTCTGCAAGGTCAGCCTTCTGGATAACCTGAGTGTACCACTCTGAAAAATCTTCTTTTTTGGCAGTTATTCCAACTTGCTTTTCTTTCATAATATCACGATATTCTCTTTTGTGAATACATTTGTGCAGTTTGAGTCAGCAGACGCTCCGCATACCATCTTTTTTATCTCAGAGCTTTTCTTGCCTTTAACGTTCTTTAAGTCGTCGGAGGAGTAGTCAGCAATGCCCTTTGCAAATACCTTTCCATCACAAACAACATCTACTATATCCTCTAATTCAAACACGCCTTTAACATCGAGAATGCCTGCAGGTAATAAATTTTTCCCTTGCAGCATTGCTTTCTTGGCTCCGCCATCAACAATTATACTTCCCTTGGACGGAGCATGCATTATCCATCTTTTCTTGCTTGCAATCCTATCTTCAGGGATAAATATCGTTCCGACTTCCTTGCAGCCCATGACCTTTTCAAGCACATTTTCTTCTCTGCCGTCTACTATTAGCAGATTGCATCCTGCATCCATCGCTATCTTTGCAGCTGATATCTTGGAGGTCATGCCCCCTCTGCTAAGAATAGAACTTGTCGTACCGCCATAGCCCTCTATCTCCTTTGTAATCTTGGTTACAGTCCTGACTATCTTTGCATCCTTGCTCTTTCTTGGGTCTTTTGTATAAAGCCCTCCAATATCAGTGAGCATTATAAGCACATTCGCTTCCATCTTTGATGCAACCAATGCCGAGAGCTTGTCATTATCACCAAAAGTTTCCCCTATCTCATCAGTTGCCAGAGGGTCGTTCTCGTTTAGAATTGGTATAACCCCAAGCCTCAATGCAGTCTCTATAGAGCTCTTAAGGTTAAGGTAAGTTTTGCGGTCAAAGAAAGACTGGTAAGTTATAAGGAACTGAGCCACCTTCTGGCTGTATTTCTTAAATGCAATATGGTAGTCATGCATCAGCAGGCTTTGACCTACAGCAGCTGTTGCCTGCCTTAGCTTAATGTCCCTTATCTTTCCCCTTATCCCAAGCTCCCTTCTTCCGCAGCCAATAGCACCAGAACTGACCATTATGATTTCCTTGCCCTGCTTTTTGAGCTTTGAAATCTGCTTTGCAATTGACCTCATATAATTGATGTCAATATTGCCTTCTTTGTCAGTCAAGATACTTGTACCTAGCTTGATTACAATTCTCTTTGCCTTCTTAAGATGCTCTCTGGTCATAATTATGCTCCCTTTGCAATAATGGCAGTTATACCTCTCCTTATAAACTCAACAGCAATGGCTGAAACAAGCAGGCCCATAACCCTGGATAATACTCTGGACCAATGGTCTCCGATAATCCTGTGTATTCTTGCTGAGAAGAACAGGAATGCCCACATGCATATCAGGCTTGCTACAGCAGCAATTATAGTTATTGTATAACCATAGGTGTTTACAAGTATGATTGTTGTAGTTATAACTCCTGGCCCTGTGATAAGGGGAGTTCCCAATGGTACTGATGCAACATCATACTCGCGGGTATTCTCTTTTATGAACTTCATGCCGAGAACAGCAAGTATTCCTATTATCAGCAGGACAACTCCTCCTGCGATTATAAAACTGTCTATACCTATATTGAACAGGTTTAGTATCCCTGTGCCAAAAAACAGGAATAGGAACAATACGATTGCAGCAACACTTATTGCATTGATAACATTCTCCCTTATTTCTTTCCTTGGAAGCCCCTTTGTCAGACCTAAAAACATAGGCACCGCTGCAAACGGGTCCATTATCACAAATATTGTGATAAATGCCTTTAATACCTCCGATATCATTTTAGCACCTCTTTTTTTTATGTGTAAACTTTCTTGCGTTCTTTCCTGAATAATCAGCAACAATCTGGCCTTTTCCGATAAGCTTGTACTTGTAAATCATAAGCCCTTCAAGCCCAACAGGCCCTCTTGCATGAATCTTGTTTGTGCTTATCCCGACCTCTGCTCCAAGGCCGTACCGATATCCATCTGCAAACCTCGTGGAGCAGTTCCACATTACTGATGATGAGTCTACCAAGCTCATAAATCTTTCTGCTGTCTTCCTGTTTCTGGTTACTATAGCATCACTGTGCTTTGAGCTGTATTTGTTTATATGGCTGATTGCTTCATCAGCGCTGTCAACAACTTTTATCGAGAGTATTAAATCATTATATTCAGTCTTCCAGTCATCTTCAGTTGCTCTTTTTATCAATTTATTATTAGTTGATTTTAAAATGCCAAATGATTTCTCATCGAGCCTTAGCTCAACCCCTGCATCCAGGTATAATTTAGCGATATCTGCCAGAAACTTGCTTGCAACGGATTTATGGACTAATAAAGTCTCCATCGCATTGCACACAGCAGGGTACTGGCATTTTGCGTCAAATGCAATCTTTACTGCATTTTTAAGGTCAGCATCCTTATCAACATAAGTATGGCATATTCCCGAGGCATGTCCAAGTACTGGAATTCTTGTGTTGTCCTTGATATATTTTACAAAGCTGTTTGAGCCTCTTGGGACTAACAGGTCAATATAGCTGTCTAGCTTCAATATCTCCTTGACATCTTCTCTCGTTTCAATAAGCTGTATCCATCCTTTTGGCGTAATCTTCTCGGTCTCTTTCCTGATTATCTCGAACAGAATCCTATTGGTGTTTGCAGCTTCCGAGCCTCCCTTGAGGATTACAGCATTCCCTGATTTCAGGCAAAGGCTTGATATCTGGACTAATGC
>CAYUUH010000170.1:0-2796 GCA_964447855.1 uncultured Methanosarcinales archaeon
TATCAGCTTGGTGCTACTCATTCTCTATTACCCTCGCTCCAGTCCCGAAGGCTAATCTGCCCTTTCCTTTTTCGTTCAGGCACTTTTTCCTTATCAATATCTTCTCCAACCTGCTTTTTTACATCAATTGCAACTTTCTTGCCAAGTATCTGCACAAGCTTTGTGATATCTGCGCTTTTGACATCAGATATATCTTTGATTTTGTTCTTGAATAATGCTCTTGCACGGACTCTTCCTATATTCTTTAGCTTAAGAAGCGTGAGAAGCTCTTCTTTGACTCCATATTTTAGCCTCAGCCTTAGCTTGATAATCTCAGTTATAAGTTCCTTTAGCTTTAGGATTCTTGATAACTCTTCTGCAGCATACAAAAGCCAGTCTGCTGTGTCGAGCTTTGCACTAAGTTCTCCAGGCCTTGCATTGAACTCTTCAAGTATGAATTCTTCGTCTTTTTCTTCAATCCAGCTGTGAAGCATTAACGCTGTTTTTATCGAATTAAGGAAATCTTCATATTCAGGCTCGTACATGGAAGGCTGAGGCTCAAGGATGCACCCATGATATGTTACGAGGGTTTCTTCCATCTTTTCATATTCCTTGACCTTCACCTTGAGTAAGGGCCTTATCTCAAGAGTGTGCGAGACCATCTGCAGGAATGAAAACGGCTCTGCTCTTTTGTGCGCATTCTCAAGGCATTCAATAAAGAAATGCGCTGTAAGCGGGTCAATGTAAAGCTCTGCAACCCTTTTTCCTAGAACAGTTGCACTATAGCTTGCAATTCCGTATTGGTCAGCACTCTGGAAATCATCGCCTGAGCCGCTCGACTTGAGGAATTTCCAGTCCTGCAGCAATGACAGCATCCTGCTTATTATTTCCTCAAGCTTTTCCAGATCCTTGAACTGGTATGCCCAGAATGTCTTTTCAAAGAAATCAAGAATGCTTTTCTTGTCGTTGATGAAATTGGAGGCAATCAATGACAGGAGATAAGTCCTAAGCACAGGCTCTACAGCAAGCTTTGAGAAAATGTCCTCGGGCTCCCCAAGGATATATTTTTCATATATCTTGGTCTTTTCAGCATCAGTTGATGCAATTGCAATTGCCTGGCCCTCGCTGTCGTAATTTGGCCTTCCTGCGCGGCCAGCCATCTGAAGATATTCAAGCACAGGAATAAACTGCAATCCCCTATGGCCATATCTTCTCAGGTCCTTGAGTATTGCCCTAAAAGCTGGAAGGTCAAGGCCTAATGCAAGAGTAGGCGTTGCGCAGATAATCTTTATTGTTCCATCACGGAATGACTTTTCGACAAGTTCTTTCTGCTTGTATGCAAGACCTGCATGATGAAACGCGATGCCTTTTTTCAGGCATGCAGCAAGCCTCTGGCATTGTTTAGTCGGCCTTGACAATGCCTTAAGCGCCTCTTCAGAAATAAGGTCAAGCTTTTCATCCTTTACCTTTGACTTATGGGCGATATCCTCTGCTGTTTTCTCTGCAGACCTCTTTGTGTTGACAAACACAATTGCCTGCTTGTTTATGTCTATTGTATCAAGCGCAAGGTCTATTGTAGAGTCTTTAGCCTTCTCTTTAATCTTGATTAAATCGGCCATTGGCTCTAAAAAGAAATCAGGGTTTAAATAATTATACCTGCTCTGTTATAACATAAGTCTTGTATGTGAATTCAGTTGTGAGCTTCTCTTCCTGCTGAGGTTCCTGAACAACCTGCTGAACTGGCTGTTGCACTTCCTGCTGGACTGGTTCCTGGACAACCTGCTGAACAGGTTGCTGTACCTGCTGCACAGGCTCCTGCTGTATCGGCTGCTGAACTGACTGCTGTACTTGCTGTTGCTGAACTGGCTCCTGAGTGACCTGTTGTTGTGCAGGATTTACAACTGTCAATGTTCTTGTGGGAAGAGCCTCTTTTTCCATGACATCAACTTCCCATGTTACAGTAGCTGAATACTGGCCGTCAGAAACAACGACCTTGACCTGCTTTTTCCCTGGAACCATGAACCTTCTTCCGTGAGAAGGCCCGCCCTTATACCTCTGCAAAGGACCAAATATCCATTCATAAGTAAGTTGGTCGTTATCAGGGTCCTGCGCAGATACCTGAAATACAACTGAGGTATTCTCATAGATGCTAAATTCGCCCATCAAAGGACTTGCATCTAAAATTTCAGGGGGTCTGTTGGTATTGTGAACATCAATTATGGCATCTGCTTCAGAGCTTAGCTCACCATCAGATGTCGAGAAAGTTACAGTATATCTTCTTACCTCTCCCTTGTTTGTCTCATAATATCCTGGAGTCCATTGGAATGTATTATCTTCAATATCTGCTCCGTTAGGGGGATTTTCTATTGAGCTGTCCAAATCATCAAAGTCAGGGTCACTTGTCTTAATGCTAAATTCCAGTGCCTGGCCTTCCATGATGCGCTTAGGAGGAATCTCTTCTATGCTTGGGGCCCTGTTAACATTATCAACTATGACCTGGACGTCTTTCTCAATATATGACTTTCCGTCAGTTGCAGTGATTTTAACTGTGTATTCTCCAGCATCGTTATATCCAGTTTCCTTTACATTCTTCTTCATCCAGCCGCTAAGCTTGTAAGATACTTTGTCTCCGTCTAAATCATATACATTTGGCTCAAGCATTATCTGCTCGCCTTCGTTTATATGGATTGGGCCTAGGTCTTCTATTACAGGAGCCCTATTATCATCAGAAACAGTAATCTTTACCTTTCTGCTTGTGCTAAGCTCGTTACTTTCAGCAGTAAATGTTATAACTTCTGACCTTTTTAATACATGGAA
>CAYUUH010000171.1:0-2794 GCA_964447855.1 uncultured Methanosarcinales archaeon
GCATCCTCTAACTTCCTTAAGTTTTTTTATCCAGAACGCTTTATCTGTTTGCACTGGAGATAGATCATCATTTAGGGATGCGCTTTCACCGATAATTGCAATCATTTCAGATAAAAGTGAGCCGTCTGTTCTGCTTTCCCTTAATAATAAGTGCGGGTCAAGGGTATGAATTGATTCATGGCGTGATATTTTTTGAGGGCTTAATTGTGTTGAAGGTAATTGTTCCTGGCAAACAACCGCCACGCATAAAGGCCTTAGCTCTAGATCCGGCGGAACATCAATGCCAAGTTTTTTTAAGCAAAAACGAAAAGAAACAATAGCTGTTACACCTTTAAAATGAGGGTTTGATCCGGTCTTTTCAAGAAAATTAAAGTAAGCGTCTGGAGTTTTGAAAATAACCATCGGGATACTAAGTTTTACTCCAACAATATGTTCAATTTCAGGGATAGTTTGAAATCCTATATCTGCCTGTTCGAAGTCAGCATAACGTAATTGAGGGTAACGCCTGCACAGGGTGGATTTAATAGCGTTGGCTATTTGTGCTCCATCAAAATTTTTTATTCTTGCAGGAATAACTTGAGATAAATAGTGGAACCAGTTTTTAGAAGCAGTAGTTTTATTTACAGCCGCGAGATAAGTTGGGTTGACCCTGAACAGCCTGGTTGCTGCAGCAGGAATTACGTGAGCTGCGCTTGCTGCTATAGGTAGTCGTGGAGCTGTTATTAAGTATTTGCCTGACATATTCCTGTATGTATCTAAGAAGCAGAAAATAAATTTCACTTTTTATAAAAATGGGCAGTCCGGGGACATGGTGACCCACACCTGAGGATTTATGTTGATTGATAGTATTAAAGTATATGTGGAAGTTATCGTCAAGTATAATTGGTGGCAGAGTTAACAACTTCGGATCCACAACTCCAAACTCCTCAGCAATAATTTTTAATGGTGATTTGTAATCTTTGTTTGAGTTAGGTCTGATCAGATTGAAATATATAACGTAAGAATACGCCTTGCAGAGTAGATCGTAGCTATGATCGATATCTTCAATGTCGTATAATTCTTCTTCAATTCTGGCATGAACTGTTTCCACGTCAGAGTTGTAAGTTGGCGCAGCCGGAGGAATCCTCATGTGCAAAGCCTTGTAGATCTCTTCGATCACATAAGTGAAAGTAGAGTGTGAACCAGGCCGCCAATTACCAACAAAAGCTCCGTCATTATCTGTCTGGATCCCAATCTCGCTAACCTTGATACCCAACCTCTTCAAATGAGCTAGCAAGTAGGCACAAAAAGTTGAAGCATTCTCTAGTCCCTTGTTTTTTGCGTAGGAAACAAACATTGCTCCGGATTTGACATCTCTGGCTGTAAATTGGTATCTAGGCAGCCTGTTGCGACGATAACCGTGCAAATAGTGTGGTATATCGCTCAAATCTTTGATATCAATCTGGATTTTCTCAAAGACCCTGAGCTTGGCTTTTTCTTCTCTCAAATCTTGTTTCTTTTTATGCTTCTTCCAGGTTATTTTCGGTATGTCATTATCATCATAGATACGGTAAATGGTGGATGGCTGCAAAGGAACCCCAAATTCCATTCTCATTCTTTTGCCGCTGATCTTTTTAAGTTGTTTTCTTAATGCCACAACATAATCCTCCAGTTCTTTTGGCGTTTTGTTGGGTGAGACTCTTGGCTTCCTGGACCTGTTCCGTAAACCTTTAGTTCCTTCTTTCTCCCATCGTCTCTTCCACTTCCTCACGGTGTTTCTGGAACAAGCAAATTGCCTGGTAGCAGCCCAGACTCCGTGTTTTACAGCATACTGAACCAGCTTCACCCTGAACCAATATGGATCCTTGCTATCCTTCAAAACCTCAGAGTATGATACACTTACCATTAGTGACTCCCTTCTCGTGCATTGATACTGCACGTTGTTTTAGGATTTTCTTCAGTTTTCTGAAGTAATCTTCGCTTATATATCCTATTTTAACAAACTGAGGGGGGTCACCATGTCCGTAGAACTTTCTACACTTTTTATAAAAATTCTGAAATTTAGTCCAAAATCTGTCGATATCTATAGTAGAGGTTTATATTATGCCGGCGATACCAAGAGTTAATCTTCAATATAAATATAGTGGCAAGGGGGCTGTTCCTGCTCAAATTAGGGAAAAAGCCGCCCAGGCGATTCTTCAGCATCAGGCTCTTGCAGCTACGCCATATCTTTTAGCTCGAATCCAAGGGCATCTTGAATTTCAGCATATTGGCAGGTCTTTAGGCAGAAATATAGTTCAGGTTGAACCAACCCAGGCCTTGGCAGATGAATTATTTGAAGCTCGCTTTCGTGCTTGTGACTTTGAAGCCCTATTTCATGAAGAGGCAGCCATTGCAGAAGCGCCAATGGGAACAGTGAGCCAAATTACACGAGGACAGGCTCTTTATAACATTGGCAGGCTGAGGGGAGCGGTTGGAGATTATAATATCAATGAATTTAGTGCTTGGGAAACATTTATAGATGCTTTAAGAATATTTGAAGCAGAAGGTCAAGAGCTTTGGCAAGCTAGAACACAACTTCAGATTGGCATTGTCTATTTAAAGCTTGGTGAACATGAAAGAAGTCAGCAAAGCCTGGCTCAAGCATTAGCAGTCTTTGGGCAATATCCTGAAGATCGAGGAATGGCAGAATCCTACCGATATATGGGGTATCTGGCTTTACTGCAAGGAGATTTTCGTACAGCAAACAGCCATTATCAAAAAAGTTATCAGTTATTCTCACAATTAGAAGATACTATCGGTTTATATAAAATAG
>CAYUUH010000172.1:0-352 GCA_964447855.1 uncultured Methanosarcinales archaeon
GGAAAATGTTGACCTTGTTGTGCTTTGTGGAGACCTTACGATGGGTGAAAGGTCAACTGAGAATATAGTCGGGCCTTTTGTAAAGAAGGGCAGAAAAGTAGTTCTTATCCCTGGAAACCACGAGACTATTGCAACGGCTGATTTTCTTGCAGAGCTTTACAATGTTACAAATCTTCACGGCTATTTCATAAAGTACAAAGATATAGGATTGTTTGGCTGCGGCGGAGCAAACATTGGCTTATCCCAGCTGACAGAAGACGAGATATACGGAGCCCTTAAGAAAGGATTTGAGGGAGTGAAAGACCTTAAGAAGAAGATAATGGTAACTCACGTCCATCCAAGTGGCACAATC
>CAYUUH010000172.1:362-2767 GCA_964447855.1 uncultured Methanosarcinales archaeon
AGCTTACAGACATCTTTCCTGGAAGCGACGGCATAAGAAAGGCTATCGAGAAGTTCAAGCCTGACATTCTTTTGTGCAGCCATGTCCACGAGGCAGAAGGCATCGAGGAGAAAGTCGGCAAGACAAAAGTTATCAACGTAGGAAAGAAAGGAAAGATTATAGAAATCTAGTGATAAGGTATTATTTCCGGAATGTCCTGTTTCTCTGGCTCGGGCTCCTGAGCAGATGATGGTTGAGGAGTGCTGCTTTCTCCAAACATATTGCCGAATATATTCCCGGAATTATCGCTTGAGCTTGGCTGCTGGGCATTTCCAAATATATCCCTTGAGCTGCTTGAAGAACTCTCAAATATATTCCCGCTGTTTGAATATGTCTCTTTCTCATGAAGCAGTGAATTGAGCATCATTATTGCTTTCCTTATCTCTTCAGGAGAATCTTCTTTTGTATCTATTGAGATTTTCATAGCTCTAGTCCTTGGAATCAGAATATAAAAACTTTTCTATAAAGCTCAAGAAAACCTTACTGTCTCTGTTACCGACGCAAGGTTATAACTTTCTCCTGATACATATCCGATAAGAGTAAGTTTCAGGGTTTTCTGTGCGGCAAGATTGCCGACATAGTAAGCGCTTACAGCTTCCGTACTGGTGATAGTCTCTTTATAGCCTATCGAGCCAAGGGATATCTGGTCCCTGACAAGGCCTTTCTTAGATATATCATCATGCTCATCATAGATGTATACTAAAAGATTAAGGGTCAAAGAGTCTTCATAATCGTTCTGTATGGTGTAAGAAAGGCTCGTTACCTTTGCAGTGTCATAAGATATCAGCTCATACTCAAAATCGTTCAGGATTAATGTTGCTGTTGGTGTTTCTTCTGGCTCAGGCTCTGTTTCTGGCTCTGTGGATGTTTCGTTGGTGGTTGTTCCAGTGCCTCCCCCGCCACCGCCTCCGCCTGCTCCTGAGTTGATTATGATTATCTCTCCGCTGCCTCCTCCGCCACCCATCCAATCCCAAGAGATGCTATCATCAGGTTCCTCTTCCATTTGTTGGTCCTGCCTGATTGCCTCTTCATCCTGCAGAGGGTCATAGAATGCGTCTCTTGGAATCTCTGTGCTAGGCCGGTCATCTTTTATAAAAAGATTGTATGCTAGATAAGAAACAGCCAAGACAATAACGATTCCTATGAGGATATCTACTATTGGAAGATTCTTACCCTCTTTTCGAAGCATAGTATAACCAAAACAGAGCGGATATTTAAATTTAGCTATAAGAATTACATGAACTCTACATTGACTTCCAGCTGGTCGTGGGTAGGATATTCCTCGACAATTGCAGGAACAAGACCCTTTGCCTTTATCTGGCTAAGAAGATGCACCATTATCTTAGAATCGATGAGCAGCCTTAGCTTGTTCTCATCAACATTTATCAGGTTCTGTGGTATGCGGAATTCTCCTGTTAACTCATCTTTTATTTTATTCAGTTTGGAGATTGTCTTTCTTATTGATTCCTTGCTCAATGACTCCAGATTCTTCCTATATCCGAAGCCGGGCTTTAATTCTTCCAGGTAGATTGCGCCCCTTCTTAGTATTCCGTCCCACTTCACAACATCATAGTCCTTTGCAATGTTCTTTGCGCGGTTCTTTATCCTGTTTGCAAGCTGCACCTTATCCTTTAATGTTGCAGTGCAGTAATGTATGTTGGGTATCTTTTTCTCGGCATATTTCATAAGATTTAATGCCGTTTGCTCTGAGCCCTTTATTGCATATGAGATATTGTCTTTTGGCTTAAATCCCATTTCCAGCAGCTTGTTTCCGTTAGTGTCTGAAATTTCAAGCTCATTAAGATTTAGGAAATTGATTTTTATGCTCGAGAGATAGTCTATAAGCTTCTTTGTCTCTCTCAGCTTTCCAGGTATCGCTGGGATTTCAACTCCAACAGACCAGTCAAGCTTTTTTGCATACTCTACCCTGTTCCATTCCTTGCTGTTCTCTATATCTGGGTGGAACCTTATCTCATCAAGGCCAGCCTCATGCAGATTTCTCAGTTTTTCTTCAGTCACAAGCTTTGTCGGAGTGTAAAGATGGATGTGGAATTCCTTTCCAAATGTTTTTTTTAATAACTTGATTAATGAAATTGTTCTGTCAATCTTGAGCAGAGGGTCTCCGCCTGTAAATCCTGCGCCTTTTGCGCCACACAATCTTGCTTCCTCCAGGATATCTTCTGTTTTCTCTATCTTCCACTCATTTGCCCAGATATCATCCTTGTTTCGCTTCAGGTCTGACAGAGGGCAGTAATAGCACTTCATAGAGCACAATCCTGTCACAAAAAGGACAACTTTCCTGCCCTGAACGCACAGCTGGCATCCTCTTGCAAGAGTCCCTGTGCTATATGAGAAATATGTTGTTT
>CAYUUH010000173.1:0-319 GCA_964447855.1 uncultured Methanosarcinales archaeon
GCATGTGAGGGTCAGTGCTGACACTCACTTATTTGTAAAAGACTCGACAGACATTGCCTCATGGAACAGGGTTAGGAAGACAGAAACCTCGATTAGTATAGAAGAATTTGAAGACCCGATATATATTGTAAACACCCTGGGAAGAACTACCAATGTTATCTATCATTCAGATTTTGAGGATAATTTTACATTCCAGGCTGGCGGCGGAACATGGGATGTAAGCAGATTGATTCTGCATGCTGAGTCCGGAGAGTATGTTGCGCATGATGATGCGCCAAGTTTCCTCATGAGGTTTGAAGGAAATATGAGTGCTTCCCCT
>CAYUUH010000173.1:329-2759 GCA_964447855.1 uncultured Methanosarcinales archaeon
GCTGCAAGAGTATGGCCTCGAAATAAACGAAGAGAGCAGCATAGTGGATTATAGATACTGGGAAGGAAACAGCGATGGGAATTATAGAGTTAATAATACTCCAAGCTGGATTAAGCTTGATGCAGGCCATCTGGCAAAATATAATGTAAGTTCTCTTTCCTATCCCGAGTAGCCAGTTCCCTAATTAGTATACTAGTATATAAAAACAAAAGATTTAAATATAAGTTAAAATAAGGCTATAATAGGTAGATTTGTTAGTCTACTATAAAAAACAAAAACCAAGAGGTGAAAATAAATGAGAAAAGGACAAGCAGCCATGGAGTTCTTGATGACCTACGGTTGGGCAATCCTAGTTGTGTTAATAGCAATAGGAGCTTTGGCATACTTCGGAGTATTGAGCCCTGACAGGTTCTTGCCTGAGAAGTGCGCTATCTCAACAGGGTCTGGTATATTCTGCGATGATTTCAGCATAGACGATGCTAATAACGTAAGAATAAACCTAAAGAACATATTATTGGACGACATAACCGACGTGACGGTTAGCCTTACAAACGCAGGTGGCGGAACAGGTCAGTGTGATGCAGGACCAATCAACGTTACTGCAGACGGAACAGCAATTGCAACACTAACTTGCAGTACCCCATTGTCACAGAAGGTTAAGGGAGACCTAACAATCCAGTACACAGCTGGCGGGTTTACAAAGACCACAACTGGAAGTCTAACTGGAAGAACACCATAAAACTATAAAATATTTTTTTAAATTTTTTTTAAAATTTGAGGTGCGGAAAAAATGAATAAAAAAGGACAAGCAGCAATGGAATTCCTGATGACCTATGGTTGGGCCATCTTGATTGTTCTGATTGCTATAGGAGCTTTGGCATACTTCGGAGTATTGAGCCCTGACAGGTTCTTGCCTGAGAAGTGCGCTATCTCAACAGGGTCTGGTATATTCTGCGATGACTTCAGCATAGACAGTGACTCACAGGTTAGACTTAGCCTGCATAATATACTGACAGATGATATGACCGACATCAACGTCACACTAACAAACGGTGGTGGCGGAACAGGAGTTTGCACTGGCGGACCTGCAAACATTAACGCAGACGCAACAGGCGTTGTTACACTAACATGCGGCACAACCCTCTCAGAAAAGATAAAAGCAGACTTAGAGATAGACTACACTATAAGGGGATTTGCCAAGAAAACAACTGGCTCAATTACAGGAAGAACGCCATAAACAAAACAAATTCTTTTTTTTATTTTAATTTAAAAAAAGAGGTAAAAATGAAACTAAGAAAAAGAACAATAGGAGACTTATACCTTGCATCATCTTTAGTGTTCCTTTTTCTGGCTTTTCTGTACTTTGGGTTCAGCCTTAACGGATGGGCATTCCTGATTATAGGCCTTGTGGTTGCATTGCTTGGTATTAATACAAAGAATGTAATGTTAGCAAGGGAAATGGCAGCCCCAAATAAAGCCAAGAAAAAGAAATGATTTCTTTTTCATTTTTTTATTGATTCTGTTTGTGTTCTTAGAAAAACATTTATATACCTCTTGGAAATAGTAAGGTATTATGTTGTCGCTAAAATTTATAAGAGAGAATCCTGAGGTTGTAAAGAAAGACCTCAAGAAAAGGAATGACCCTGAGAAGCTTAAATGGGTCGAAGACCTTCTGAAAAAGGACGAGGAGTACAGGAAGCTGCTTATTGTAGAGCAGAAGCTGAGGCATAAAAGGAACACTATGACCCAGGAGATTAACCAGCTGAAGAAAGCAGGAAAAGACATCTCCAAGGCAGTAAAAGACGCAAAAGAGCTTCCTGACAAGATTAAGAAGGCAGGCGAAGACCTTATCAAGCTTAAGGAAAAGATTGACTACTATACTGCAAGAATCCCAAATGTGCTCCATGACAGCGTTCCTGTAGGAAAGGACAGCTCTGAGAACAAGGTTGAAAGAAAGATTGGAGAGCCCAAAAAGGCTGATTTCGAGCTAAAATCACATGGGGAGCTCATTGAAGAGCTTGGCTGCGCTGACTTTGACAAGGCTGCTGAAGTAAGCGGCAATGGATTCTATTACTTATTGGGAGATGTTGCATTGCTTGAGATGGCATTGCAGAGGTTTGCGATTGACACCCTAATCAAGAAAGGCTACACACTTGTTGAGCCTCCATTTATGCTAAGAAGAAAGCCTTATGAGGGAGTAACTGATTTGGCTGACTTTGAGACCATGATGTATAAGATTGAGGGTGAAGACCTTTACCTTATCGCAACATCAGAGCATCCGATTGCAGCAATGTGCATGGACAGGGTCTTTGATGAAAAAGAGCTTCCGAAGAAGTATGTCGGAGTAAGTGCGTGCTTCAGGAAAGAGATTGGAAGCCATGGAATTGACACAAAAGGCCTTTTTAGGGTTCATCAGTTCAACAAGATTGA
>CAYUUH010000174.1:0-2744 GCA_964447855.1 uncultured Methanosarcinales archaeon
GAATCCAAAGCTAAGCCCATTGTAGACTGCTGCAAGCCCGATTAAAGTAACTGCTCCTAGGAATACAAGGACCAAAAGCTCAGCTGCAAAGAAGAACCTCGTTAATTTGAATATCAGGCTTATGAAACCCAGCATAGCAATTGCTGTAAGCAAAGTTTCTAGCAAGAAAAGTTTTGCGTCTCTTTTTTCCCCCATATTCTGAGTATAGAATTAAAGATTTATTTAAAGATTCTGCCTGAGAATAGTCACCAGTTTGTGACAAGATTAGAATTCTTCAAAGTCTTCTGCTTTTAAGTAGCCTTTGTTCCTTAAGAACTGGATTTGGGATTTAGTATACTTGTAAAGAATATCTCCTTTTTCATCCCCGCCAAACTCCCATGGCTCAACAATAATAACATCACCAGACCTTACCCAAAGCCTTCTCTTAAGCCTTCCAGGAATCCTGCATATTCTTGATTTTCCATCAAGGCACTTTACCCTCATTCTCGAGGCTCCAAGCCTTTCTTCAAGAATTCCAAGAACTTCTCTGCCTCTAGGAAGCTTAATCCTGCTTATTTCCTGCTGGATTTGCTCCTGGATTGCCTCTTCTTCTTTTTTCTTGCTCATTTATGCTGTAAAAGTAGTAATGGGTTTATAAATGTTATTAAATGTTGTATTCAAGGCATTATCCTTGCGAGGGTTAAACTGCCCGATTCTCTCCTTTCCAATAAGCTTTTATATTGGTTATTGTTTTAGAGCCAAGCAATTATTCAATCATTGGCATTTGACCATTCATGGCAGAGCAGGTAAAGGCTGACAGCAGCATCGAACAGAAGGTAAGGAAAAGCTTACTATTTTCTATAATAGATGGCTCTTTCAACGCCATGAAGGTTGGATTTGGGGAGTCTTTCTTTTCTGCATTTGCAGTGTTCATGAGGTCAAATAACATCCAGCTTGGTCTGCTTAGCTCGCTGCCCCAGGCATTAGGCTCATTGTCCCAGTTCCTGACAAACAAGCTTATCAGGATTTTTGGCTCCAGAAAAAGGCTTGTATGCACTGGAGTGTTGCTCGAGGCTTTGATGTATATCCCGATAGCGCTTGTTTTCTTTTTTGGGGACCTAAGAGTCTTTCACCTGATAGCATTTGTTTCAATCTACTGGGTATTTGGGGCTATAGTAAGCCCTGCATGGAACAGCTGGATAGGAGAATTAGTTGATGAAAACGGCCGAGGCTCATATTTTGGCAAAAGGAACAGGATAATCGGGCTTGTATCTTTCTTATCTTTGTTAACTGGAGGCTACGTTCTCCATAATTATGCAGATGGAACTTTAACTCAGTACATTGGGTTTTTATCTATATTCACAATTGCGCTAATCTCCAGGGTCGGCTCCTTTATCTATCTCTCAAAGAAATATGAGCCTGAGTTCAGGATTATCCCAGAGGAACAGTTCACTTTTATAGATTTTATCAAGCAGGCAAGGTTCAGAAACTTTGGCTCTTTTGTATTCTACCTCTGCTTTGCCAACTTTGCAGTTTACCTGGCTTCTCCGTTCTTTGCAGCATACATGCTTTATGACCTTAAGATGACTTATCTGAACTACACATTTGTTACTGGCGCAGCTGTTCTTGCAAGATACATAAGCATGCCGATGTGGGGCAAGGCGTCTGACAGGTTTGGAACAAAAAAAGTAATGGGGCTCTCAGGGTTTATGATGGCCCTTAATCCTTTCCTTTGGCTCTTTTCCCAAAATTTATGGTACTTAATTATTATCCAGCTCTATGGAGGCTTTGTATGGGCCGGGTTTGAGCTTGCAACATTCAACTTTGTATTTGACAGCACCACGCCTCAAAAGAGGACGACCTGTGTCTCTTATTATAACATACTAAATGGCTCTGCAATACTTATTGGAGCAGTTATGGGTGGGCTTGTTGTGAGATATAACCATGTTTTTTGGTCTAAGTATTATCTTGTGTTTATCCTAAGCTCTGTATTCAGGTATCTTGCGTCCCTCATCTTTATTCCGCGCCTTAAAGAGGTGCGTCAGGTGGAAGCAATATCTTACTCTCATCTATTCCTCAATATTATCTCCACTATGCCTGGAAGGAACCTGTTCTATAACCTGATGATGTTTAAGAAGAAGAAAGTGGTTCCTGTTACCGGTAGCTTGAAGAAATAATAAAGAAAAGAATCCCGTGAGAGAGTTTCTAGCGGATAGTAATTTTTAGTGAGATTTATCGACGAGAGAAATTTAAGCATAAGCCAATGCAGGGCTCGATTCCATTATGTTTGGAACAGAAATTACTGGAGCTAACTCTTTTGGCTTTCCGATAAGGAATATCTTGATGATTAGTAAATTTCCCTTGGGCTTAACATCTATTTTACATTCTTTTAAGTTATTCAGGTGTTCTTTTATTGTAGAGACATTTTCCCCAATAAACTCTTTAATAAACTTAGAAGCGTTCATCAGTTGAACCCCAACAAGCTCTTTCTTTGTGTTATAATCCAACACTAAATCGCCAAGTTCTACACTTCCTTTGGATTTAGATTTAGGATTGAATAGGAACAAATCGTCATTATCCTTGTCGTAACTAAATTTATACTTTTGCATGTTTCTCAACCAAGTGCTGCCATCTTCTGTTTATTTTTATTACAGTACAAACAATGCACTTACCATTAATGACTAAAATATACCTTTGACATTGAGTTTTGCTATATCCGAAGTAACAATCATACTTTTCTTCGTTTTGTTTCTCTGCTTTCTGTT
>CAYUUH010000175.1:0-2729 GCA_964447855.1 uncultured Methanosarcinales archaeon
TGCTGCCTTTGTAAAAATTCCACCGCCAACTCTTGCGAAAAGAGCAACTGAAGAAGCACCCATACCAAATGTAAGCAATGCAGAGGTTATATTCTGCATTCTTGCAGCAATATCAAGTGCCGAATAATGCCAGTTTAAGATAAGATACCATATAGAAAGGTCAAACAAAGCAAAGCTAACCACGACAAGTCCCATTACTGAGCCTGCATTGAAAGCAACCCTTAGCCCAGAGTTCAAGTCTTTTCTTGCAGCATTTGCTGTTCTGGCATTAGCCATTGTTGCAACACTCATTCCGATTACTCCGCACAGAGCAGAGAAAAATCCTCCTGAGATGAATGCAAAAGGAACAAATATCACTAAGTATCCTTTCCACACAAGGAGCCCTAGGATGATTGCAGTGATTATAAAATAAATCCCTACAGTGAGGTACTGTCTCTTAAGGAATGCCTTTGCACCAGTCCTTATGGCCTCAGAGATTCTTATCATCTCCTTAGTGCCTTCCTTATGCTTTCTTAAGCTCTTTACAAGCAGCCAGGCATAACCTAGGCCTATTAAGCTTACACCCAATACTATGAACGCAATCAAATTACTTTCGTCTATCAATTTACCACACCTCCTAAGTCTGGTCTTTTTTCTTTACTTATTATTATAGCTTCAACTAAGTTGTTTTAAGTTGAAACGCCCACACCCCTCTTTTAGAACTATTCATCTAGCTGCGTATTTAAAGATTTCGCATTGAACAGACTAAACCATAGTAAACAAAATAAGTTCAATAAAAAAGAGAAATCTCTCAGATTTTCTTAGGCATCAGTTTTGCAATATCTACCATTCGGTTGCTGTATCCCCATTCGTTGTCATACCAGCCAACCACATGAAGGATATTGTCATCAACCCTTCTTGTAAGCTGAGAGTCAAATATGCAAGAGTGAGGGTTTCCTATTATATCTGTAGATACAAGAGCCTCCTCACTATATTCTAACACTCCCTTGAGATGGTGTTGTGATACATTCTTGAACAGGTTGTTTACCTCTTCAACACTTGGTGATTTGCTTATTTCTGCTACAAAAATAACTATACTTCCATCTACCACAGGCACCCTGAGAGAGGATGCATAGAGCCTTCCATTCAGCTGGGGAATAACCTTCTGTACTGCCTTTGCAGCTCCAGTTGACGTAGGCACGATATTCACTGCAGCCGCCCTTGCCCTCCTCAAATCTTTATGCGGGCCATCCACATGCAGTTGGTCTGAGGTGTATGCATGGACTGTGGTCATAACTCCACCAGATATAGTATAATTATCATTAATTACTTTGGCCATCGGAGCAAAGCAGTTTGTTGTGCATGATGCGTTTGATATAATCAAATCTTCTTTTTCTATTGTGTGTTCATTAATGCCCCTTACTATCTGTTTTATATCCTCATCCTTAGGCGGAGCGCTAAGAAGAACCTTCTTTGCTCCAGCTTTCAGATGTTGTGCTGCAAGGTCTTTTGTCAGGAATCTTCCTGTAGACTCAACAACTATATCCACATCAAGGTCTTTCCATGGAAGCTTTGTGGGATCTTTCTCAGACGTTACTTTTATCTTGCTCCCATTCACAACCATCGAATCATTTTTTGCTTCTATAGTGCCTGAGAATGGCCCGTGCACAGAATCATACCTTAACAAATGAGTAAGTGTAGTTGTAGGAGCTAAATCATTTACTGCAACAAAATTTATGTTTTTATCATTGATACCTGCCCTGAGAACTAGCCTGCCTATTCTTCCAAATCCATTAATCGCTACATTAACCATCTAATCCACCTCTTTTTATATGTAATCTACTGTAAGTAGTAGTATTTAAATATTTTGGTAAGATAGAAATCTCAGCTAAATATACTCTTTTCTGGAATAATGAGTGTGAAGCAGCTTATGTGCTTTTTCTGAGCCTGGCTTGCCAAGATACTCCTGGTAAAGTTTTAATGCCGAGGGGTTTAGGTGAGACTTTCTTATGCCCTTGTGCTCATCCTCTTCAATGAGCGCTTTTGTTCTCTTCTTCAGCCTTATCTTAGTAGTTGGCAATGGCTGGCCTCCTCCGCCAATGCATCCTCCATAACAAGCCATAATCTCGATAAAGTGATAGGGACTCTTTCCTTCTTTAATCTGGTTCATCAGTTTCCTCGCTTCTCCAAGAGTATGAGCAATAGCTATCTTAATAGTTTCACTGCCAATCTTGACTTCAGCTTCCTTAAGAGTTTCCATCCCCCTTATATTCTTATAATCAATCCCTTTTAAGTCCTTCCCTGCAATCCAGTCAGCAGCTGTCCTTAGCGCAGCTTCCATCACTCCGCCAGTATGGCCGAATATTGCTGCAGCACCTGTGCTTTCTCCCAATGGATTGTCAAACTCAGAATCTTTTAGGTTTACAAAATCTACATCAAGCTGTTTTAACAATTTCCCAAGCTCAACAGTTGTAAGGACAAAGTCAGCCTCTCCTTTAAACTCAGGCCTGAGGATTTCGTATTTCTTGGCAGTACATGGCATGATATCTACAAGCACTATATCTTTTGGGTCTTTCCCAATCTTTTCAGCATAATACGTTTTTATCAGCGATGCAAGAATGGCTTGAGGGCTCCTGCATGAGGACATGTGGTGCAGCTCATCAAAGAAGAATTGTTCCCCAAACTTTATCCACGCAGGGCAGCATGTTGTAATCATCGGAAGGTCGCGCTTCTCCTTAAACCTCTTGATA
>CAYUUH010000176.1:0-2183 GCA_964447855.1 uncultured Methanosarcinales archaeon
AACTCTTCATTTTTCTTTTTTATTTTTTTAAATAAGTTTTTATAGAATAGCTGTGTCTGAGCCATTATGAAAATAGCCAAAGATATTGAGATGGTTGATCTTGCGCTTTATGTTAAAGGGACTCTTGTTATTTCTGATACACATATAGGTTATGAAGAAGCGATGAATAAGGATGGAATCTTTGTGCCAAGGTTCCAATTCAAAGAGATAATCATAAGGCTCGAATCAATATTCAAAAAATTGAAGAATAAAAAGATTGAGACTATTATTGTTAACGGAGATGTGAAACATGAGTTTGGCCGCATCTCAGACCAGGAATGGAGGCATACTCTCATGCTGCTTGATTTCCTTGGAAGGCACTGCAAAGAGATTATTCTGATAAAGGGCAACCATGACACTGTTCTTGGGCCGATTGCTGAGAAAAGAAAAGTCAAGGTTTTAGATTATTATCTTATCGACAGAGAGAAACCAATCAAAAAAGCATCATTGAAAACCAAATCATCATTAAAAACTAAGAAAAATAAAGAATTAAAAAAAATCCTCATAATCCACGGCGATAAGATTCCGGACAAGAAAGTGCTTGAAGAAACCGATACAATAATCATCGGCCATGAGCACCCTGCTGTTGCTGTAAAAGATATCTCAAGAGTTGAGACATTCAAGGCTTATCTCAAGGGAGAATGGAAATGCAAAACCCTTATTGTGCAGCCGTCTTTCAACCTAGTTACAGAAGGCACAAATATACTGAATGAAGAGATCCTAAGCCCATTCCTTAAGCAGGACCTAAAAGAGTTTGATGTATTTATAGTTGCAGACAAAGTGTATGAATTTGGGAAACTAAGAAATCTTTATACCAAGAAGTTCTGATTACTGCATTGAGTTTATGATAAGATAAGCATAAAGGAATAATGCTCCTACTACAATAAGCACTAAGTCCGTAGGGAAGAATCTTGAAAGAAACATAATTACTCCTGCAAGAACACATAGTATGCTTAAGCCCAGCAAGGAGATGTGGAATACTCTCTTAATGACAGACTTCTTTGCACGCTCAAAGACTCCGTCTATCTTCCGCTCTATAGCCTTGATAGAGTTGTTTACGAATCCCTCAATAACTGGCAGCTTGGTTAAATCCATATACTATAGAAGTAGAATAGTATTTAAATACCTATCCAAAAGTAGTATCAGCCCTTGTACATCTTGGCTAACAGGTCTGATTTGGTTATTACTCCGACAAGCTTTCCTTCTTCAGAAACAATAACCATGGGCATCACAGTCAGGAGCTGTGACACTGTTGCTGCAGGGGTGTTCTTTGAAACAATAGGCGGAGCGTCTCCCATTATGTCTTGCACCTTTTTTCCCTTGTCGTTTAACATTGATTCAAGGACAATTGCCTCTGAAATAAGGCCTATTGACTTATGCTCTTCTATAACTGGCATCTGGGAGATGTTATTGTTCTTCATCTTCTTGATGGCTTCTTTGATGTCATCAGAAGGCTTTATTGAAATCAGCTTTGGAGTCATAATCTGGCCTGCATAAACCTCATGCTTTTTCCCAAGGTCGTTAAGAGCCCCGAATATCTTCTGGGCATTGGAATAAGTAGGGTCTATCCTTCCTGCCTCTATCTTGGCTATAAGGCTCTGCGAGACTCCTGAACGCTTAGCTAGGTCAGACTGGGTTAATCCGTACTTTTTCCTTACCTGCTTTATTTCTTCTAGTGTGAACTGCATTTTATTAGGAATAATAAGTTATCCTTTTTATTACTTTCGGAATATTACTAAATCTCATAAAACAATTCTTTAGTTACTTTATCCCTAAGGAAGAGGTCTTTGCTGGGGATTAGCTCAGGCACGTCTCCAACAAGACCTATTTTTTTATTCTTTATGATTATAAGGCCTGCAACTCCTTTCAAAGAGACAGCCCATTCTAATATTCTCTCGATATCTTCTTCTTTCTTCACTTTATTGCACGCTGCTGTTGCAACTGCATCAGCGATTGCAGCGCTCTTAGAGAACACAGTAACAAGGTCACAGTCTCCGTAGCTTAGGGAATGGCCCATCTTGCTCGATGAAGAGCAGAATGATAACGGAGTTTGCTCAGGCTTAAGTTCAAATGCAAGCTTATCCCTTATTTCTGCGTTGCCTGCGAATAATCCTATGCTCAGTTTCCTGTCTGTTTTAACGAAT
>CAYUUH010000176.1:2193-2721 GCA_964447855.1 uncultured Methanosarcinales archaeon
CCCCTCCATTCTCCACTAAAGCTACTTTTGCGCCTGCCTTGAGCATTGCATTGACTGCAAACTCTGAAATTGTTCCTGCAACAGCTGCCATTGGGCCGACATTTGCTGTTTCTGCACCTTCTGCCATCTCTTTTATTATTTTTTCAGCATTTTTTTCTACTGGGATTGGCTTTAAGGCAGATAAGAACTTAGGATTCTTCTTGATATATTCCTCAATAATTGTTCTTTGGTTAATTATTTCATCTAGGGCAATATCTACATACTTCTCTTTGTCTGTCAGAATCTTGACATGGCTGTCCTTGTACTTCCTTTCCTCTAAAACTAGCTTCATAACAGGCACATTAGAAATATTTAAATATAAATTTATTGTATTTTAGTGTAAAATGATAAGGCTCGGGCTTATGGCGTTTCCAGTTGGGATGATTATTCTTATGTTCTCACTTATGGGATTGCTTCTCTTATTCTGGATTCTGGTCTTTGTTGACTGCCTGAATTCAAAGATTGATGCACAAGAAAAGCTTTTGTGGG
>CAYUUH010000177.1:0-2654 GCA_964447855.1 uncultured Methanosarcinales archaeon
AGAAAGCACTTTGGTCCTTCTGAGTACGGATGGTGGTCTTCAAGGACAGAGAAATATTTAAAAGAAGGTAGGAAAAGCTTCGACAAGTTGACCACTAAGATTTCTAAGAAAGTTAAAGAAAAATTAGGCATGGCTTGATTATCTTCTTTTTGCTTAATATATATAGCTATAAAATAGAAAAATTTAAATACTAGTATACATATATGTATAATAAATTAGAAATTTGGTTTATTGAGTTTTTTTGGCGAAAAACTCGATTTAAAACGATTGTTTGTTGAAAAAAGCGGTTTTGGGAATCTTTTTGGCGAAAGATAGTTAAACCGCTGACTGTAAGCGAAAACACCTGTTGGCGCAAGCGTTTTGCTCGTTCTAAGGAAGAAGTATGTATGATCACCAATATATATATTTCGTTGATTTGATGATTATATTGGAAGATATATAATGAAAACCACAAAACCAAAAGGGGGGAGATAAAATGGACTTTATCGTAGATAGTGCACTAAAGCACGCAGAAGAATATACAGGAAAAGATATAGAGATAGGACAGGCAAAAATAAGAGTAATTGGTATAGGAGGAGCTGGAAACAATATGGTTGGCTGGCTGTACCAAAAAGGAATCAAAGGAGCAGAAATAATTGCCTGCAACACAGACAGACAGCACTTGGATATGACTGATGCTGACAGAAAATTCCTAGTTGGCAAAGAAGTTACCAGGGGCCTTGGATGCGGAGGCTATCCAGAGAGAGGAGCCGAAGCAGCACAGGAAAGCATACAGGAGCTTAAGGAATGCTTGAAAGGCTCAGACATGGTATTCGTATGCGCTGGTATGGGAGGAGGAACCGGAACAGGCGGAGCACCAATAGTTGCTCAGGTCGCAAGGGACACTGGTTCAATAGTAATTGGAACAGTAACAATGCCTTTCAAGATTGAAAGGGCAAGAGTCGACAAAGCAGAGTTCGGCCTTCAGCAGCTAAGACAGGTAACAGACACAGTTATCGTGATTGACAATAACAGGCTTGTAAGCATTGCAGGAAACCTGCCTATCAAGCAGGCATTTGCAGTAGCAAACGAGTTGATCTCAACAATGATAAAAGGAATTGTAGAGACAATCGCAATACCTAGCCTTGTCAACCTTGATTATGCAGACGTAAAGACAATCATGACAAACGGCGGAGTAGCAGCTATAGGAGTTGGCGCTTCTGACACAAATAACAGAGTAGACGAAGCAGTCAAAGGAGCCCTAAGCAACCCATTGCTTGACATAAGCTACAAGGGAGCAACAGGCGCCTTAATCCACGTAGCCGGCGGACCTGACATGACACTTGACGAGATTAACAGAGTAGGAGAGCTAGTAACAGAAAGCCTTGACCCTGATGCAAACGTCATCTGGGGAGCAAGAGTTGAAGATACTCTAAAAGGCAAGCTGACAGTTATGACAATCATAACTGGCGTCAAGTCTCCATGGATTCTGGGAAAGATTGACCACACAAGGCCAAGCCCACAGGCTATGCAGATAAGCGAAGAGCTTGGAATAGACGTGGTTAGGTAAAGGCATCACGCTCACCCTTTTGCCTCGTGCAATAAGGTGAATTTCTGCCTTCATCTTTTAACCACCCCCCAACGTGTTATTGATGAAGGCTAGTTAAATCCCCTTACGGGGATTTTTCTTTCTTTTTTAATTTCAAACAAAGTTTATAAAACAAGACTGATTCTTTGCCTCTATGACATTATACCTAATAGGCATAGGCCTTAATGATGAGAAAGACATCACTGTAAAAGGCCTTGAAGCAGTGAAGAAATGCAGCACAGTATACCTTGAAAGCTATACTTCCAAGCTTGCTTGCAGCGTTGAGGCTATTGAAAAGTTCTACGGAAAGAAGATAATTCTGGCTGACAGGGAGTTAGTTGAAAAAAAAGCTGAAGAAACAATCCTAAAGGATGCAAAAGAAAAAGATACAGCATTACTGATAATCGGAGATGTGTTTGGAGCAACCACCCATGTGGATATTCTAATGAGGGCAAAGGAAGCCGGCATAAAGACGAAAATAATACACAATGCTTCAGTGCTTACGGCTGTAGGCATTACTGGCTTAGAGCTTTACAAGTTCGGAAAAACAACATCTATCCCATTCAACAACCAAGATATCAAGTCTCCGGTAGATGTCCTAAAAAACAACCAGTCAATAGGCTTCCACACATTATTCCTTCTTGACCTTGACCCAAAGAACAGCAAGTATCTTACAGCAAGCGACGCTGCAAAATATCTGATAAACAATGGAGTCCCTAGTGAGTCCTTAGCTGTTGCGTGCGCACTATTAGGGTCAGAGGAGCCTTTTATAAAATCAGGCTCATTAAGAGATATTGAAAAACTGAATATCAATAAATATCCCCAGTGCCTGATAATCCCAGGAAACCTCCATTTTATGGAAGAAGAAGCATTGAACACCTACAAATAAATCAAAACTTCAGTTTCTTAAGTTCTTTTTCTATATCTATATCGTCAGAAGACATTCCCTTGCTCTTGCCTAATCCGGATGGAATCTCGTCTCCCCCAGTATCCTTTATGGACTCAGGCATCATCCTCTTTATCAAAGAGAACAATAATAGGATTAAGGTATAGAGAACCACTAAGTCTACAATAACCCATCCAGTAA
>CAYUUH010000178.1:0-2648 GCA_964447855.1 uncultured Methanosarcinales archaeon
CTTCAAATGCCTTTTCGATACTGATTCTTGAAGCGACACCACAAGGGTTTGCATGCTTGATTATTGTTGCAGTAGGCTCTTTGAACTCCTTGACGAGTTCGAATGCACCATCAGCATCAAATATATTGTTATAGCTAAGCTGTTTTTCTCCGAATATCTGCTTTGCATTTGAAACGCAGGTCTGGTTGATAAACGGCTCCGTATAGAAGGCTCCCTGCTGATGAGGGTTCTCTCCATACCTAAGCTTGATTTCGCTTTCATCGAATGTGAGGTTTAATGTTTTTGGCAGCTCTCCTTTCCTGTACTGCTCATTTAAGTATGACGAGATTAGGCAGTCATAGGAAGCTGTATGCTCAAATGCCTTTAGCGCAAGGAGATTTTTTGTCTCTTTTGTAATCTCCCCTTCCTTCACCTCTTCGATTATCTTAGGGTAATCTTTAGGGTCAACAACAACTGCAACGAAACCATGGTTTTTTGCAGCTGACCTTATCATCGTAGGCCCGCCAATGTCTATATTCTCGAGTGCATCTGCAAGCTTAACATCTTTTTTTGAGATAGTCTCTTTGAAAGGATATAGGTTCACAACAACTAAATCAATCATCTCGATTCCATGCTTCTTTGCGGTTTCCATGTGTTCCTTGCTGTTTCGCAATGCAAGAAGCCCGCCATGGACTTTAGGATGCAAGGTCTTTACTCGGCCTTCCATCATTTCAGGGAATCCAGTGTATTCGGAAACATCCTTGACTTTAATCTTGGAATCTTTTAGTTTTTTAGCTGTGCCTCCGGTTGATAATATCTCTACGCCCAGCTTGTCAAGCTCTTTTGCAAACTCAACAATTCCTTCTTTATTTGATACTGAAATCAGGGCGCGCTTTACTTTAGTCATGCTAACACCTTCACTAATTTCTCTTTGACCTTGAGTTTCTTGTCTTTGAATAGCTTAATTCCCTCAATAAGCGCTTCACCCTCAAGCTTCTGCACTTTTTCTTTTAAGCTGTCAGAGGTTTCATCATTCTCTATTTTGCATACTTTTTGGATTATAATCGGCCCTGTATCTGCACCTTCATCAATGAATATTAAAGAACAGCCGGAAACTTTACATCCCCTTTTCAGGACTTCTTCGTGCACATTAAGGTCCATTCCTCCTGCAAATGCAGGCAGCAGGCTTGGATGGATGTTCATGACTTTGTTAATCCATTTCTTGACAAATCCTGGGCTCATTATCTTCATATATCCTATTAATAGTACCAGCCCAATCTTTTTTTCCTCTAGAATCTTGTCAACTGCCTTGTCAAACTCTTCCCTTGATTTGTCTTTTCCGTCAATAAATATTGCTTCTATCTTGTGCTTTTTTGCACGCTCAAGGATATAAGCGTCTTTTTTGTTGCTTATAACGACAGAAATCTTAACATCGGGGAGTTTGCCGGATTCAATAGCATCTATTACCGGTTGCAAGTCTGTACCCTTAGTAGAGCCCATCACGGCGATATTAAGCATTACTTTAAACACCCCATAGACGTAAATAGGGTGCTTATTTATAAATGTTGCGATTTTTTCGAGGAGGAATTTAAAAATACAGACGAGAAAATCACTGATTGCGAGTTACTGACGAGAGACAACAACCTCTCCGTCGAAGATAACTAAGAATATTTTGGTGCAAGATTCATACACTCAAGAGTATTTTCTAGTAGCATAGCCCTGGTCATCGGACCAACACCTCCTGGAACAGGAGTGATATAACCCGCAACTTTCTTGGCAGACTCAAATTCAACATCTCCAATAAGTTTTCCGTCCACTCTGCTTGTGCCAACATCAATTACAATAGCTCCAGGCTTTATCATATCTCCAGTTATCATGTTCGGCTTTCCAACAGCCGCAACAAGGATATCTGCCTGTTTGGTGTATTTTTCCAATGGCTTTGTTCTTGAATGGCACATGGTTACAGTGCAGTTCTTTTGCTGGAGAAGAATTGAAACTGGCTTTCCAACTATATTACTCCTTCCTACAACAACTGCGTGCTTGCCTTCAAGGCTTACACCTGTAGACTCGATAAGTTTCATAACTCCTTTTGGCGTTGCAGAAACAATCATGTTATTGCCTATAAACAAGTTACCCATGTTTACTACAGTAAATCCGTCTGCATCCTTATGTGGGAGAATTGTATCTATTATCAGCTGAGGGTTTATCCTCTCAGGCAATGGGAGCTGGACTATCATCCCATGAATCTTCTTGTCCTGGTTAAGCTTGTCGACTTCTTCGATAAGGTCGACCTCATCAATCTTGTCGCTCAGCCTTTTTACTACAGAATGAAACCCCACTTCTTTAGAATCCTTTTCCTTCATATTCACATAGGTTTTTGATGCAGGGTCATCGCCAACTATCACAACAGCCAGTCCAGGCTTTTCCTTTAGCTTAGAAACTTTCTTTTTTATTTCTGCACGTATATCGGCGGCAATCTTGCTCCCATCAATTATTTTTGCAGTCATTTTATTTTAGTATACTCATTCCAGGGTAAAGGGGGAATTTCTTGGTCAGTTCCAATATATCCTGCTTAACCTTTGAAATCTTTGCTTTGTCGCTAGGATTGTCAATTACAGTTGCAATTCCCTTAGCAATAACCTTCATCTCTGAGCCTTTCATTCCTCTTG
>CAYUUH010000179.1:0-2637 GCA_964447855.1 uncultured Methanosarcinales archaeon
AGTATAGCATCAACTGCATGAGGTGCTCTTGAATAAGCTTCAGCAATATCAAAACCTTTCATAGAATCTATAATATCTGCTAGAGCAAACTGGTCACTTTGTGCAGCTGCAACAATAGAACTTACTAAAAACATGAATACAAATAAAAATATCTTATTCTTCATTTTAGTAGCACTGATTATATTAAAATCTATAATCTACTCTTCAGTTAACTAATATATAAAGATTTCTATTCCGAATGAGTGAATAAACTATAGCAAAATTTAAATAGGAAATAATAAAAAAAGAGAAAAAAGGTGAAATCATGGGTTATGTTAAGGACTGGTACAAAGTAAGAACTGCTGAAGTATTGGGTGCTTCTTTTCTTCAATCAAAGCTTGCCGATGCTGAAAAAACCCTTGCCAATGCTATGAAGGTAAGGCAAGATATTGCAGGAATCATAATCAGGCTGAACATGCTCAAGAGGACTGCTGCTTCCAAGTCAAAGAGTGCTGGCGACCTTGAAAAGCTTGAAGGCGGAATAATGGGCATTGCAAAAGATGAGATGTTTAGGATATTCTCAATTGTTGAGAGTGATATGATGCTTCTTCACGATTTGCTTGAGTTCCTTCACGAAGTGGTTAATATCAATCGGGAGATATCTGCAGAGAGGGCAGCCCAGTCAAAAATCAAGCTTAAGATTCCAGGCATAAACAGTATTAGAGATAAGAAGAAGGCTGAGCAGCAGATAGAATCAGCAAAGAAGCAGCTCGAAACCACAACTGATGAAGCTGAAAAGCTTCTTGAAATCAAGAGTGTTGCATCGGGGTATGTTGATGAGATTCAGAAGCTGATGAAAGAGATAAAGGTAGAGCTCAAGAAGTTCAGGAACCAGTTTGATGCGATGCGTAGGCTTGAAATCCGTTAGAGCATCTTTCTCATTACAGCCCAGTTCTTATTCTTTTTTAGTAATTCGCATCCGTGTTTTATATAGATGTCAACTAAGCTTAGCGGAATCTGGAAGTAGACTACTTTTGCTCCAATACGTTTTAGAAATCCAAGAACCTTACCAGAAAGCTTTAGACCGACTCCTTTTAGCCTATACCTTTTGCTTACACCCATTAGTGGAATGTGTGAGTGGAATATATGCCCTGGCCTTGGAGGCATAATGAATATCTGCCTTGAAGTAAATAAGAATTTTAAAGCCCTTTTTGGCTTAAGCGCATTTTTCCATAAGTTTGCAACAGATCTAACCCCGCATACAAAGCCGATAATCTTCCCCTTATCTTTTGCAAGGATAAAGCCTCCTTTGGATGTTTCTAAGTAAAGATTCATTACATCTCTTATGATATTCTTGTTCGGAAGCTTCTTGAATACAGCCCGCAATAGACCAGAATAAACATCCAGGAACAGTTCAGAAATTTCTTCTACATCTTTAGAACTAGCAGGACTATATGTTATCATGATAATAAAAGAAAAAGTTTATGCCCCTGCGCCAGGGCATGGAATTATTCCTTTCCAGAAAAGGAGGTACATAAGCGCGACCCCAATTAAGATTCCTACAAATGCAGGGCCGATGTACATACCCATCATCATAGCCTTTTTGTTAAATGAAAGCTTCATAATATCACCTCTTAGATAATCATTCCTTTGAGATACTAATATTTAAAAGTATCGTTTTTAAAGTACTTGTCTATGCACTTCCTGCAGCTTGAGAAACATAGTAGGCATGGCTTGCTTTTCAGCTTGTTTTTGTCTTTAATGTCCCCAATAACATCCCCGCGGTTTATACAGCAGGATATTACTTTGCCATCTGACCGTATTTCAGGAGGCACAAAACTAAAGTAAATCAAGGCCCCAAATTGCATCACAAAATTTACCCTCAAAGATGGATTGAGCCTGTAAGGCAGCAAAGAAAGCCACACTTTAAACGCTTCAAATCTGTTGATACATTCAGAATAGCCAAGTTCAGGAGTAGGAAGGACCCTTCCAAACATGAATCTTTTTACCTCTGGATAAAAATATTTGATTATTTTCCTAGCTTCATATCTGTTAGTCTTGCCAACTGCAGTTGAGATTATTATTTTTGTTTTTTTGTTTAGTCTCTTTTTAACTTTACTTAATAGATTTATAGCCTTAATGGTTTTTCTAAACGAACCTTTCCCCCTTATGTTATCGTTTACCTCCTCCAAACCATCGATAGAAATCCTGACAATGTCTGCATTTATTCTTCCAATGATTCTGTCATCAATCAATGTTCCATTGGTATTTAATGAAACAAGCATGCCACTTGATTTGCAATAATCAATCAACCTGAAAATATCTTTGTTTAATAACGGTTCTCCTCCAGTGAATTCGACAAATCTCGGATTGTTTTGGTTTATTATCGAGATTATCTGACTATAACTCAAAGAACTCTTCCCTCTTTTAACCCCGCACCATTTACAGTTAAGGTTGCATCTATCTGTAACTTCTATAACTAGCCCTAGCATCACTTCTTCATATACCATTCAGTATAAATGTTTTCCGCTAGTTTTAAATAATAGTTAGCCAACTTATCTATTATGCAAAACAAAAAAGCAGCAGGTAAATTTCTGCTGGACATTGAAATAGTCATAGGGCTAATCATTTTATTCATAGGAGCTATCCTCCTTTTTG
>CAYUUH010000180.1:0-2610 GCA_964447855.1 uncultured Methanosarcinales archaeon
AGACTGAAGCCATTTAATCTCCTTAGGAGCGCCTTTTACGACAATTTCTGCTGATTTCTTATTGCACAGGCCATCTCCCGCACGAAGAGTATCTTTCACATGAAGCTTAAAGCTGTCATCCTTTGAAAAGACTGCGGCAAGTCCTCCTTGCGCGTAAAGAGTGTTAGATTCCTCTGCCTTATCTTTTGTCGCAACAACTACCTTAGCAAATTTTGAAGCCTTTAGTGCAAAACTTAGGCCAGCTATGCCCGAGCCTATAACCAGAATGTCTGTGTTCATTTGAGTGATATTCTCTGTTTTACATCCAATGACCTGGAGGACTTAGTCAGATAGCCAAGAGAGATTACATCTGCGCCTGTTTTTGAATAACTAACTATACTCTCTGGAGTTATTCCTCCTGAGATTTCAATCAATGAATAATCATAAGTTCCTCTTTTCTTTAATTCTTTGATTGTCTCTTTTATTCTTTCTGGGCTAAAATTGTCAAGCATCACTAAGCACGGCTTATGTAGATTGAGTTCCTTAAATTTGTCAGCTGCCTTTACTGCATCCTGTTTATTCTGAACCTCTAGCTCAAGAAATAATCCCTGTTCTTGTTCTGCAGCCCTATCAAGGGCAGTAGGTATAATCTCCTTGACTCCTTCTCTCTTCAAGGCAGCCAAGTGATTGTCTTTGATTAATACAGACTCCCACAACGCAAGCCTATGAGTAAGGCCTCCTCCAAGATAGACTGCCTTTTTGTCCATGTATCTCCAGTGGGTCTTTCTTGTAGGTGCAATTGCAATCCTATTATGTATTTTTTTTATCAGGCTGTTTGTCAATGTAGCTATCCCGGACATCCTCTGGATTATATCTAGACCAGACCTCTCCATCTTCAGGAGATCCTTTTCAGTTCCCTCAAGAATCATTAGCTGGTCGCCTTTCTTCATGTGTTGGCCATCTTTTTTAAGCTGCCTAACCTTGATTTTATGGTGCCTGTATAAGAAAGATGATTCTTCTAAGCCAGCAACAATTCCCGGCTCCCGAGTATATATTATGGCCTGTGCTTTCTGGTTCTTCTTAATGACTGCATTGCTTGTGATGTCTCCTGTCCCTATGTCTCCTTTTGTTTCGTCAACAATGAACTTCTCTATCCATGACCTGTAATGTCTGTTCCTAACAGTAAGCAGATGTCCTCTCTGGAATGCCTTCAAAAGTGTCTTCTTCCTGTTCATTTTCTTTTTATTCCACTCCTATATCAAGCATCCTGTCTAATGCCTTCTTTGCTTTTAACCTTATTTCTTCAGGAACCTCAGTCTCGTATTTTTCTTCATTTAATGAGTTGTAAACTTTTTCTAGTGTTACGGATTTTTGGCCAAAACATACTCCTGCAGCTGAATAAAATGTCTTGCCTGGCACCTCAATCTTAAGCCTGTTGACCATTCCTTCCTCAGTTGCGATTATGAACTCCTTTGCATTGGACTTCTTGGCATATTTTATCATGCCCCCTGTGCCGCATATGTGGTCAGCAAGATTCAAGACATCCATCGGGCTCTCAGGATGCGCAATAACCTCTGCATCAGGATGTGCCTCTTTGGCATTTTGGATAGTATCCGCAAGTATCTTAGAATGTACATAACAACTCCCTTCCCAGGGGATAATCTTTTTCTTCACCTTAGTCTGAACATACTCTGCAAGATGCATATCAGGAACAAATATAATCTCTTCGTTAGGCAATGAATTGACGACATTGACCGCGTTTCTTGAAGTGCAGCATATATCTGACTCTGCCTTTACCTCTGCGCTTGTGTTGATGTAGCATACGACTGCTGCCTTAGGGTGTTTTTTCTTAAATGCTCTCAACGACCCTCCTGTAACCATCGCAGACATAGGGCATTTGGCAGACTTAGTTGGCAGAAGAACCTTCTTTTCCGGGTTAAGGATTTTTGCAGACTCTGCCATAAAATCAACGCCGCAGAACACGATGATGTCTGCCTTGGTCTTTACTGCGGCCAGGCTCAAGTCAAGGCTGTCTCCAAGATAGTCTGCAACCTCGTAAATCTCAGGCCTCTGATAATTGTGCACGAGAATAACTGCATTTTTCTGCTTTTTCAGCTTGTTTATCTTTGCTGCGAGTTCATTCATGATTAGTTACGACAGTAATCTTGGTTTAAATATCTTTTTATGGCAAATTATAAAAATCAGTTAAATAACTTTAATGTTATGGACAAATCCATGATTGATGAAGTCATCAAATCCATTAGCAAGGGACCTGTTTCTTTAGAAGGCGTATCGGCATATTTCCCTGACAGCTCTTACAAATCAATCCCGCTAGATAAAAAGAATTTTATGGCAATAAGCTCTGATAACGCTGGAAAGCTTTGTTTTGTTGATGGAGGCAATTGTGAGCTGTTAAATTCTGCAAATAGTTCATTGCAGCTGATTAGAGTCTACTACACAATATACTCAGAGAACAAACGAGTCTCATCAAAGAAATTTGAGTTCTTTTGCCTGATAAGCTCATCTAGCAAAGGAGGAAAAATGGTTTACGGTGCTTCATTCTTTGATGATGTCCTTGGAATCGGAAAGATTGAGGTTGATTCTTTTGACGAAACGCTTAGGACAGGCCTT
>CAYUUH010000181.1:0-2609 GCA_964447855.1 uncultured Methanosarcinales archaeon
GCTAATCAAATCAACAATATCCTTTACAACCTTCTTCTTTTCGTCTGAAACGTGAGATGTCATTTTTACTCGCTACTCTCTTCTTTTTGCTCTTCAGCCTTAGGAGCATCTTTTGGCTTTGCCTTTGGCTTCTTTTTGCCCTTTATTTCTTCTGCCTCTTCAGTCTTCTCTCCTACTTTCACAACAGGGCTCATTGTAAGCTTGATGCATAAGTTCTTGACATTATGGCTTCCATTTGGAAGATGATGGACTATCTGGTCATAAACCATCATTATATTCTCTATAATCTCTGCGTCCTTCATGTCGTCCTTTCCTACCAGGCACCTTATCACAGGGTCATTCAATATCCTTAGCCTTACTGTCTTTTTAAGCCTGTCAGCCAATGGCTTCAGGTTTGCATTAGGAGGAACAACACAGCCAGCTTTTGGGTTCGGCATCTTTCCCCTTGGTCCAAATACCCTACCAAAAGAAGTAGCAATGTCCTTCATTATTGTTGCCTGAGCTATGAAATAATCGTAGCTGTTAGCAAGCTTCTTTACATTCTTCTTTTCTTTATACTTTATGAAATCATCAAATAATACGATTCCTTCACAGGATGACTTTGCAGTCTCCTGAAGCTCAGGACCGATTAATGCACATATCTTTACTTCTTTTCCGTTTGGATGTCCAAGCTGAGTGTAGAAATCAATCTTATGCTCCGGCTTTTTCAGATCAAGACCTTTTAGATTTACGATAAGATCGACAGACTGCTTAAAATTCTTTTTAGGAGAAATTGACCTTAACTTTGCTAATGCTTCTGTAACTTGTTTTTTATCCATTGTGCCCTCCTACTTAGTAAGTAGTGTCTATCGGGTAATGTAGTATGGGATTTTGCGGGGATTTATAAATGTTACGGTAGAAATCCTAGCTCAGGTAAACCCTGCAGGTCTCAGGGTCTTTACTGGCGTCAAGAACCCTTATCCTTACCCCATTGACCACTCTCTGGGTGCTTTCAGTCACAAGACCGCTTACTTCATTGACCCTGAACATACAATACGTTCCTTGGGAGTTTACATAATTGAGTATTATATCCTTTCCCTTAAACGTGTGTTTTTTGCTTAGCTCAAGGAGAATTCCGGGAAGAGGCTCAGAAGGAACTGTTTGCGTCTGAGTTTCATTTGCAATAATTGGAACAGATAGGTTCTGAACAGGAATTTCATCCGGCTGTTTTACCTTTGAAGTCATGTTTTTTACGTTCTCAACAACACTTTCAGAAAATGTTTTTGGGAGGTCAGGGCTTGTAAGAAATACAATCCCAAACACAAGGACTATGACCATGACTGCGCTTATAACTTTAGTCTTATTACTTTTCTCTATTGCTTCTATTCCTGCTAAAGGATCCTCTACTTTAGATGCCATCTAAAACATTACCTTGCTCTTTTTTAAGACTCGTATATCATTAATCTTTGCAAAGACTGGCCTTCCAAGATGGTTGAATTCAACCTTCTTCTTTTTATTGTCTATGTGCCTAATCTCGCCTTCAATCTTTGGATTCTTGGCAAGCCTCACTGTATCATGCAGATTTATGTCGCTTAATCTCTTGACTGCCTTCCAACAGCAGGCATTCTTGCTTTTGTTATGGATTGTATGGGTCTTTGCGAACGGGTTTAGGACAGCTATCCTCTTTTTCTCGTCATGCATCCTGATGTCCCTGATATACTCTTCAATATCCTCTTCCTCTTCTTTTTCCTCTTCCCTGAACAGGCTTTCTATTATGAACAGCACACCAATCAAAGAGAGAGTCCCCGAAATCATCAAGTAAGTGCTGAGAGCTTGGTTCTTCATCATTATCATATAGAACAATCCAAGGAATATAAATAACGCACCCCCAATCTCTTCCCATCTCCAGGCTATTACTAGTGCGATGATAACAAGGAATGTCGGAACTAAGTGTACAAGTAGGGCCATAACCACCTCAAAACTGGTTGCTCCCTCAATAAATACATCCATCGCAAATACACTCAAGTATACAGCGAACAGTATAGCGAGAACTCGGGATGTCCAGTGAAGATTCTTTAACGCTACCATACATTCTTTCTGAATATATTCCTATTTAAGATTTTCGATATAACTTCAACCGGAATCAAACTAAAAAGAGGATTTAAATACTTGATTCACTTGCATATGCTCATATTCACCTATCAGATAATGGAGGGAAGAAGAATGAAAAATTACTTTATTGCTATAATTGTTTTGAGCCTTGCTTTGGCAGGATGCTCCCAGGAAAAGCCGATTGGCGGAGATAAAGATGAACATGGCTGCCTTATCGCAGCAGGCTATCAGTGGTGCGAATCTTCAGGCAAATGCCAGAGGCTTTGGGAAGAGCCGTGCACTTCAGAAGCTTCGATGACGCTTGAAGATGCAAGAGCAATAGCACAGGACAGCGACTGTGTTGCAGACGGAACACTTACTGACAAATCTTTCTATAATGAGAACACAAGAACATGGTGGATTGACCTTGATCTGGAAAAGCCAGGCTGCAGCCCTGCATGTGTTATTTCTGAGGATACAAAAACAGCAGAGATATACTGGAGATGCACAGGGCTTATCGTGCCTGATGAAGAGCCTAG
>CAYUUH010000182.1:0-2600 GCA_964447855.1 uncultured Methanosarcinales archaeon
TTGTAGCTGTAGGCCACATTGCAAATGTCATGAAAATACGCGGATGGTATTAGAATTTAGCTTAATATCTCGGCTTCTTCTTTATCATGTCTACAAAATACTGATGGACTCTTGTGTCATTTGTCAGCTCAGGGTGGAATGTTGTGACTAAAATATCATCGTGCTGGGCCATTATTGGGTCTCCGTTAAATTTGGCTAAGATACTTACTCCATTATTTGTCTCTAAAACAGGAGCCCGGATAAATATGCCGGGGTAATTCCCTATGCCTTCAATCTCCACTTCAGTCTCAAAGCTGTTAATCTGCCTCCCATAATCATTTCTTTTGGCAGTTATATCCATAAGCTTAAGGCTTGATTCCCTATTTGGGATTATTGTTTTTGCAAGAAGGATTGCTCCTGCACATGAGCCGTAGATAGGCATTCCCTGGCTGTGCTTTTTTATGATTTCCTTGTCAAGGTCATAATTTCTCATAAGCTTTGCAAGAGTTGTTGATTCTCCTCCAGGTATAATAAGACCATAGACATTATCAAGATCGTGAGGTAGCCTTACTTCTACCGGCTCCACGCCGCACTTTGCAAGCATTTCCATGTGCTCTTTTACAGAGCCCTGTAGTGCCAATACGCCAACTTTCATTTTCTAGAACTACCAGCCCCTATCCTGGAGCCTTACATCAAGCTTAGATATCTCGAGACCTTTCATAGCGTCCCCTATCCCTTCAGAGACCTTAGCTACAATAGCTGGGTCTTTGTAGTGGGTTGTTGCCTCTACAATTGCTGATGCTCTTTCCTTAGGGTTTTTTGATTTGAATATTCCTGAGCCTACGAATATACCATCACAGCCAAGCTGCATCATAAGTGCTGCATCTGCAGGAGTTGCAATTCCTCCGGCAGCAAAGTTAACAACTGGAAGCCTTTGTATCTGGCAGGTCTTTTCTACAAGTTCTACAGGAACACGCATATCTCTTGCCTGAATCCTAAGCTCTTTGCCGGACATGTTCTTAAGCGCCCTTATCTGCTCGTTTAGAGCACGCATGTGTTTAACAGCCTCGACAACATTTCCTGTGCCTGCTTCTCCTTTTGTCCTTATCATTGCTGCGCCTTCATTCATTCTCCTTAAGGCTTCTCCTAAATCTCGGCAGCCGCATACAAAAGGAACCTTGAACTTATGCTTGTCAATATGATATTTTTCATCGGCAGGGGTTAAAACTTCTGACTCGTCGATATAATCTATCCCTAATGACTCTAGAACCTGTGCCTCTGCAAAATGACCTATTCTGCACTTAGCCATAACTGGGATGGTAACAGACTCCATTATCTCTTTTATCATCTTAGGATCAGACATTCGAGCTACTCCGCCAGCTGCCCTGATGTCTGCAGGAACTCTCTCAAGGGCCATGACTGCAACTGCCCCTGCTTTTTCTGCAATCTTAGCATGCTCAGCGTTCACAACATCCATTATTACGCCGCCTTTTAGCATGTCAGCTAGGCCGGTCTTAAGCTTGTATGTCCCTTTCTGGATTTTGCCTGTTTCCGTCGTCATTTTCTTCCGTTTCCCAAAAAAAATCTTCAAATATAAATGTTTGCTTTTAGATTACCTGAGAGAAGCCAGCTTCTGTTCAGTAATCCTATAGTTCTCATAATCTCTCTTCTCGAAATAGTATCTTGAAATAACGCTATAAGCCCTGATAAGCTCCTGCCTATGGGCTGGATTATCAGGATTTAGCTTGTTTATGGTCATCTGAGAGCACAGGAAAGCCCTGCAAAGGTTGTCATCGACACACTGCTGGGCGACATCATTCTGCCTGACTGCCTGTTCCAAAGCTATATCTGCACAACTTGCGGCCACTAAAGCTACCAAGCCTGCAACTGCTTTTCTCATATAAGACGAGAATGTAAGAAGATATTTAAAGCTTATTTTGCCTTGCAGATGAACATACAGTGGTCTATCTGGTATGGGTCAAGCTCCCTGTAGTCTATTATTGTTAGTGTCTTTTCAAGTTCTGCCTTGACCTGCTTGAATATCTGCTTTGGATTTTTGGTAACATCAATGCTTCTCGCCTTTACAGCAAGAAGCGCATAACCATCTTTTTTCAGGAAAAGCCTGATATTCTTAAGGAAAACCTCAAGCTGGTTCTTCTGGGCAATATCCTGATACAAGACATCTGCCTGACATATCTTTCCTGCATATTCCTGAGGCTGGTTTGCATCTGCAAGCACAGGTGCGATATTGTGCCTTGACTCTGCGACAAATATAAGCTCTCTCATTACTCTTGGGGCTAAATCAAGTGCAAACACAAATCCGTTTTCCCCGACAAGATCAGAAACATGGCTTACTGTTGTTCCTGTTGATGAGCCAAGGTAAAGGACAACATCATCTTTCCTGATTCCAATGTTTGGAGAACCCTTTAGAATTGTTGATGCGAGCTTGGATTTCTGAGGAACCCATTCCCTATATTCAGTTCCTTCATCCCTGAAAGTCTTCTCATCATAAACTGTCTTTCCAGGAGTAAGGCTCTTTGTAAGCAAAAGCCTTCTCTTCCCGAGCCTGGTTTCGTAAACCTCGAAGATTCTTGATTTTTCTACTTTCATTTTATTTTCTT
>CAYUUH010000183.1:0-2557 GCA_964447855.1 uncultured Methanosarcinales archaeon
CTTGTTGGTGCCCGAGATCGTCAGGCCCTTGCAGTCTCGGCAGACATTTTCCTTCCCTCAGCCCTTATGAACTTCATGAGCTTGTCTGCAAGGCTGAAAGCCTCTTTTGAATTGTACTGGAT
This sequence comes from uncultured Methanosarcinales archaeon, assembly GCA_964447855.1. GTDB lineage: Archaea > Nanobdellota > Nanobdellia > Woesearchaeales > JAHWIC01 > JAHWIC01. The sequence continues at coordinate 123 of CAYUUH010000183.1, forward strand.
GCCCATCTGGATAAGCATGTCTGCAAAGCCCATAATCCCTAATCCGATTTTCCTGTTGGAGCTGACCATGTCCTCCACAAGGTCTAATGGCGGCCTTGTCACGTCTATAACATTGTCAAGGAAGTGCACGGCATTTCTCACTGTTTCCCTTAGCTTGTCCCAGTCAACCTTTTTTCCATTGAGCATCTTTGAAAGGTTTATGCTGCCAAGGTTGCATGCCTCATAGGGAAGCATAGGAACCTCTCCGCAGGGGTTGGTGCTTTCCATCTTCCCAAGCCTAGGCGTTGGGTTGTACTTGTTCATGCGGTCTATGAATATTACTCCAGGCTCTCCGTTGGTCCATGCCATTTCCACCAATAGGTCAAAGACATTTCTTGCAGATGCTTTTGCTACCGGCTTTCCGCTTCTTGGATTTATTAAATCATAGTCCTTGTTCTTCTCAAGGGCTTTCATGAAGCTGTCTGTTACTGCAACCGAGATATTGAAATTGTTTAATGCCCCTTCTTTTCTTTTTGAGGTGATGAAATCAGCAATGTCAGGATGGTCTATCCTAAGCACGCCCATGTTTGCGCCTCTTCTTTTTCCGCCCTGTTTTATTACCTCAGTTGATGCGTTGAAGACCTCCATAAAAGACAAAGGCCCTGACGCAACTCCTCCTGTGCTTTTGACCATGTCTCCCTTTGGCCTGAGCTGCGAGAACGAAAATCCAACACCTCCGCCTGACTGGTGGATTATTGCCATCTGCTTTACAGCCTCAAAGATGCCCTCCATCGAGTCATGTATTGGAAGCACAAAGCATGCTGACAGCTGCTGGAGCTCGCGCCCTGCATTCATAAGTGTCGGAGAATTCGGAAGAAACTCAAGGTTAACCATCATATTATAGAACTTGTCAAACGCCTTCTTCGGGTTTTCCCTATATAACTCTTCTGCTGACGCAACATTTTCTGCCACTCTCCTGAACATCTGCTCAGGGGTCTCTATTATCTTTCCTGACTTGTCCCTTGCAAGGTACCTTTCCTTAAGCACCTTTAATGCGTTTTTGCTCAATTGCGGCTTTTTCATGCCCTTAGCTCGACCTCTTTTGCATATCCCTTCATTATTGCCGTAAATTTCTGCAGCGTAAGCATGTCGTATGGTTTTTTTGACTCGAACTCATCATCAATAAGCCTTGAAGGGTTGAATTGCTGCAATGCATACTTTTTTGCTCCCTTAATCCACTCGCCTATCTTTCTTATTGAAGCTTCATCGATTATTCCAGGCACAGCTGTTGTCCTGAACTCATAATCAATACCTGAATCTTTTAGTATATCAATGCTTTGGTTTATCATATCAATATCAACAGCAGAATCAGAGGCATCATCATACCTGTCTTTTGACGCCTTTATGTCCATCGCAACATAATCCAATAATTTTCTGTCCAAAAGCTCCCTTAGCAGCTCCGGGTTTGTGCCGTTCGTGTCCAGCTTTACCTTAAAGCCCTTGTTCTTTATCTTTTTTATGAGCTCCGTGAGGTTGCTGTAAAGCGTCGGCTCTCCGCCTGTGATGCACACACCGTCAAGGATTTTCTTCTTTGACTCAAGGAATTTCAGTATCTCCTCTTCAGAATATTCCCTAAGCTCCCTTGAGTTCTCAACCAGGTCCTTGTTGTGGCAGAAACCGCACCTGAAATTGCAGGTGCTGATAAAGATAGTGCATGATACATAAGGCGGGAAGTCTACCAAGGTTGTCTTATGCAGGCCCTTGATAGACGCAGCCATAAGAAACCTCAGGCGAGGATTGTCCTTACTTCGTCGATGCCCTGGGCAGTGGAGATTATGTCATCCTTGCTCATCTGGAATACTATTGGCAGCTTTAATGCGCCGTCATGGTCTCTCTTTATCCTGTCCTTTATGGATTTTATAGAATAGTGAGCCCTGAATTCCTTGTTTCCTTCAGGCGACTTTAGGTCTATTACTGATACCGGGACATTCTTTCCCTTGAGGAACGACTTCACTTCCTCGCACTTCTCGCAGTGAGGCACTGTGAAAACCTTGTAGAACTGCTCCAGAGCTTCTATCTCAGCAGCATTGCATGCTGCCGGGATGTCTGCTGTTGCCTTTGGGTTCTGCATCGACACTCTCTCGTCGAACGTTACCCTGTCATTGAATTCCTGTCTCTTTCCCTGGTTCCAGTTGTGTATCTGCCTGTAATAGCCAACAACCCTTGAATAAACCTCGCATGGTATTATTTTGTTCATTTTCTTTCAACCTCTTTTACAGCCTCTAAAGCTACACCATACTTTTCAAGCTGTTCTTCCGTGTGTTCATGCGGGCACGAATGGTGTTCGCCTGATATATATCCATGCACAGGACATATGCTAAATGTCGGTGTTATTGAGAAATATGGAAGCTTGTAGTTGTATGCAATCTTTTTTACAAGCTCTCTTGTGACCTTCC
>CAYUUH010000184.1:0-400 GCA_964447855.1 uncultured Methanosarcinales archaeon
TATCAAAAAGAAGCTGAGACACAACAATCTTGCAACGGGGATTATCACAGCAATCCTGTCAGTAACCCTGTTAATAATTGGTTTAGAGGTTACTGGGTACATTCTTACACCAAAATGCGTAGACAGATTGGATTATTCTTCAGCATTAGCTGTCCTGCCTAATGGCACCATGTTGGACAAGTCAGGACTTGATTCCTATGTTAGTTTTGATGAGCGGGGAGTTTATGGCCCGAAGAATATAAGTTTCAATATAATCATGCCTTACTTTAATGATAATCCTCCACTTAACCTAACCTACACATTCGATGAGTTCGGGAGAAGGAAAAGCAAAGACAATCCAGGCAGGCCACATCTGATTCTATTTGGAGGCTCGTTCACTTTTGGAGAATCAATCAATGAC
>CAYUUH010000184.1:410-2554 GCA_964447855.1 uncultured Methanosarcinales archaeon
AACTTTATCCTATTTCCTATCTGACATGCCCAGTTATCAAGTATATAATTACGGATATCCTGGATATGGTCCAAACCATATGCTGGCTATCCTGGAACGTGAGAATTTCTCAGAAGAAATAGAGAACAAGGAAGGAGCAGCTATTTACTTGTACATGTCAGACCATGTTGGAAGAGTCCTTCCGGATATGCGGCAGGCTATAAGGAATGATGCTCCATATTATTACTTGAACAAAGAAAATGAGATAGTCAGTGGTGGTTTTTTTAGCACTGGAAGGCCTTTTGTGACACATTTCTATAAGCTCTTGAAGAAATCTTACTTTGTTAACTATCTGGGCATAAACCTTCCCAAGAGAAGCAAAGAGCAGACTTACTTGATGTTTAAGATAATCGAGCAGTCAAGAAAGGCTTATGACTCAAGGTTCAACGGAACTTTTTATGTTTTAATCCACCCCTTGAGCTTTATTCCGGAAGAGGCAGATTATCTCTCAAGCCTTTTAAGTGAGGTGAACATAACTGTACTAAGGTACTCAGATTACCCAATTGCATTCCCCGACCATTATGTGGTTCCAGGGGATGACCACCCAAACAAAGAACTCAATAAATTATTGGCAAATTATATCGAGGATAGCCTAATGATGCAACCCAGTCAATAAAGAACAAACCTAAATATCAAATCTCTTCTCTTTCTCTTCTCAAATGTTCTTCTCTTGCAGCCCCTATTCTCTCTCTTCGTTTTTTAGTTCTTTCTTTTCCTGCCCTTCTTCCTTCTCTAGGCTGTTCCACGTAAACCCCTTCTTTTTTATAGCGCAAATCAACCAAAGTTCTCCTAAAATTCTCTACGACTTCATAAGAAGCATCAACACAGGTAGCAGTGTCTTCTTCTGAGTATCCTCCGGATTTAACTACTTTTCTTGCTTCAAGAACTCCATTCTTTGCTAGGCTCCATCTGCTCAGGATACCATTATCCTCATCTATCGTTCCTGTACTGGCTAATAGCTGCACCGTAGCATCAACATAATCAAGCCTCGTTTCAAAATCATTTGTAGGGTCTGCAATAAACTTCTGGTAATATCCCCTGATATACTGGTCTTCCCCGTTAACATGGAGAATATGGGTTAAGACCATATCAGCCAGATGAAGCCCCCTTACCTCAAGATCCTCTTGCGTTGGCCTCCCCGCATTCCAATTATGTTTTTGAACATCAGAACAATAAGCTGAAACTTCCTCATTAACAAAACTATGCTCATTGGGAAGCATTTCTTCCAGGGTTGTTTTTGCTGCTTCTAATCTAAGGACTGCATCTAGAACTCTTTCTCTGTTAGGGGTATATTCCTTTAACATCCTGTTTTATTTACTCCTCTTCTCCTTCAGCATCCTCTCCATCGAAGCTTCCGAATGATTCCATCTCGATTTCATATCCCATGTCTAACAACCCCCTGATTTATTCAACGACGTTAAACTGATAATCAAGCATCACTTCTACCTGTTAAAGGATTTACCCAATACTTCTCGTTTAAAGTTACTCTTGCAAGACCATCTTCAAGTGAAACTGAAAACACCTGATCATGCTGCAATGCCCAGAGCACTGCTTCTCTGTCAGCCCTTGCAGAAGCATTAAGCCCATAAGCACTTCTTAAATAATCCAGGCTTGGCCTGTCAAAACAAGAAGAATCAAGTGACGTGTTTCTTAAGAAAGGGTGTTTCACTCTAGGTGCGACAGCGTCTGTTAGGTGAGCTAAATCATTTATGCTCCGGTCGTAAAGTCTTTTTTCCTGAACGTTCCTAAACTCCATCAAGTACCACCCACTAAGTTTTATATAAATTATATAATACCTTATAAATATGAAATAGAGTAATATATTTAAAGCTTGTGCCCTTTTTGTTACCACTATGTTCAAAATAACCTCTAAGCTAGGCAAAGCAAGAACTGGAATTATTTCTACGCCTCACGGGAAGATAGAGACTCCGGAATTTATTCCTGTCGCAACTTTAGCTAGTGTCAGAGCTTTAACTCAGGAAGATATGCACCAGTTAAATGCCCAAGCTTTGTTAGCAAACACATATCACCTTCATCTCCGTCCTGGCGAAGAATTAATCAAGAAGTTCAAAGGGCTTCACGGCTTTATGAACTGGAACAAGCCA
>CAYUUH010000185.1:0-1452 GCA_964447855.1 uncultured Methanosarcinales archaeon
GCTCCAGAACATTCCATTTGAGGTATAATTACTCATGCTTACATTGCCCTCCCAGTTATTCAGGGTGTATTTGCAAACACTTCCCTCAGAACTTAATGAGACATTAAACGTCATTGATGTCCGTTCATAATATGTCGTGTTTTCAGGGGAGTTTATTGTCACTAATAACGGCAGAGCTGTGACAAAAGAACGATTGGCAGTGTTGTTGAAGTTTCCTGAGAAATCCCAGCAATAGAAGAATACATTTTGATTTCCGTTGTTAATTTGAGTTACTGAAGCATTGAAATTTGTATTTCCATTGCTTTGCATTGAATAATTGGTAATGCCTTGGTCAAGAGTGTAATTGCATGCACTTGCTTGCTCATTCAAGCTAATGTTAAAAGGTATTGGAGATGTTGTGTAAGTTGTTTCTTCAGGATAGTTTATTGTGACGTTAGGGGCAGTATTATCAATTGTTAATGTGTAGTTTGTATTATTAAAAGCACACACATTATTGATGTTGCATCCTAAGCAGTTCCAGTTATATTGTCCATCAGACAATGTTTTATCAAACTTAATTTGAGTTCCGTTTATATTAGTTGATGAATTTGTTTCATTTGCGTGCCATCCTCCAGTCCAGTTTCCGTATAGTGTGACATTTGTTAGATTATTGTCATTTGCAGTACAGTTGAAAGTGATTGATTGAGTGCTTGAATTCAAAGTATTTATAGGACTATTCAAATTAACAGTTGTTCCTGACAAATAAGTTACATTGACTTCAATATAGCAGATTCTCCAGTATCTTGAAGATGATGGGGCTCCTGTTGTTCCAGAATTATTGTACATTATTATTAGGTTATTAATATCATCTGCATTCCATTCTTTTTGGTTTGTAACATCAATCGTCTGGTTTGTGCAAGCTGTTGTTGACCCTGTTACTTTATTCGCTTGTAATTTTGCCCCATTTGTATAGTCCCACAAGTAAAAGCTAACAAAATTAGCGGCGTTATTTTCATAATGGCTCGTTCTAACAGTTACATTTGTTATGATGCTTCCTGCAGGTATGTTAAGACCAAATCCACTCCAGTTTCCTTGCACATTTATAGTCGCACCAGTAACGGTTGCATAATCTGCATCGCTGTCGTATGCGTTCTCGCATGTTGTCCAACTCCCTGTGCAAGAGCCAGGAGCAGCCGTAGGATCAACAACATAATCAAATATGATGGGCGCTCCTTTGACATACAAGTCAAAGGTATCTTGACTTCCCAACAGGTTTGTTAAGAATATCTGATATTTTTTATCCTCAAAAATCTCTCCGAAATCTGCAATCTTTTCAGTTCCATCTTTTTCATAAACTTCTACATATGCATCTACATTTCTGCTGTATCCATATATTGTGATATCATTCTCGCTTGTAAGATTACTTTCAAACGTTACTCTTACATAGTCTCCTTCCGGAAGAACTATGGTAGT
>CAYUUH010000185.1:1462-2545 GCA_964447855.1 uncultured Methanosarcinales archaeon
TAAGATTGCTCTCAAATGTAACTCTAACATAATTCCCTGCGGGTATTTCCTTTGTTACATTGTCTCTTTCTTTGACATAATCATAAATATTTTCAATGAAGTTTCTACTTGAGTCAAGATGCTCAGCTTTTGTGATGAATATGAATGCAAACGCAGGGTCGCTTGAGTTTATTTCAAATGAATAAGACTGCCCAACTATCAAATCGCTTGCGAAAAGTGTCCAATTGCCATCAGTGCATTCCTGCAATGTGAAGTTCCAGTTTGCGCACTTGTAGAGATTTGTTGATGTTACGTTATCTATGGTGATTGTTCCTGTGTCAAATTCAAAGTTGCTAGGGTCTACAGCAAATACGTTACTTTCTCCAATAAATCCTAAACTCGCTTCTACACTCTCAGAAACATCCTCCAAGTCAATTACTTTAATCTTATTGTTGATTAAAGTTACATTCCTCAAATATACATTATTGAATATATTATCACTAATTGTAAGATTTAGATTGTATCTCCCATCAGGAATTGTAAGGGCATGCCAGTATCCTGAGCTGTTTGCTACTAGCCCTGTTAAGTTTCTAACTTCAAGAGTTGAATACAATCCCTCATCGCTTGAAGTTCTTACCTTTCCAAATATATCTACATAACTTGAGTTAGTTTGCTGGGTAATCCATTCACTTACTCCAGTATATCCCTCTTCATTTATGCAATTCTAAGAACTCTTGTAATGTTATTTTCAACGTTCAATTTGATTAGCTGCATCGTATCAGTCAATATATCGCTTTCATTTCCAAGAATCGTTGTATTTGTATATAATGTGCAGTTCATTATCGGACTGCTGCTTGTTACGTTATAAGCAAATATCAAATCTCCCGTTCCATGAATTGTATTGTTGCTAGGCCATATCCAGTTGACGGCAGGATTCTCCTCACTGCTGTAATTCACATACAATTGAGGATGTAAGCTGGTGTTTGCATCATTGCTGCTTATGAATCTCTTAATGCTGCCTGAATTATCAAGCGTTATCAAAGCAAGTCCATAATCTTCATATTGCCCGTTGTTCCAAGCCTGAACAATGCTTGTAACATTAAA
>CAYUUH010000186.1:0-2541 GCA_964447855.1 uncultured Methanosarcinales archaeon
GATACAATAATATCTCAAATATTTATTTATACAACAACTCTGAAGAATCTATATCTTTCGTATCGAACAGTGATTTCAATCGGATTGAAAATGTAAGTATAGACTCGTGTGGCTTAAATGATGACTGCGTTAAATTCAATGACTTTAGTAATGATAACTACATTGATAACATTTCAATCAATAACTCATTCGGAACATCATTTCATATTATCTCGGGAAGTCTGGGCAATATCATCAAGAACGTAACTGTTCTAAACATATCTGCATATGACCTCAATATTGAGGACGGCAACAACAAAACTTCTCTCATAGATTATATTCAAATTAAAAACTACTCTATTACAGGTTCAACCTTTGAAATTAAGAAAACAGGTATTGGAAGCATATATTATAGAGATGCAATCTCCCAAAACGGAACAAATCTCTCATTAGACATTCAAATTAATAATAATTCAGTTTATGTTAACTCATCTAAGACTGGTTTAAACAAATCAGCAAACATCACATTATACGGCCTTGGTACATTTAACATTCCTAAAATATATAGAGATAACACCTATGAGTGTAACAGAACAACCTCTCCATCTTGTTATAACTTTACAAGTTTAAATGCTGGAACAGTCACATTTAATGTCAGCAGCTGGAGTAATTATAGTATTCAGGAAGCAGATGTGGAATATCCTGTATTTTACAGCTACTGGGACAACAATGACTCTATTGTTGATGAAGGCATTGCATCGTTTAATGTCAGTGTTAATCTTACTAATGGAACTGTACAGATTAGTATAAATAACGCAAATTACACTGCCACCAACTTAACCGCGAATACATTTAATGTGAGCGTTAACCTAACATCTGCAGGGTATTATAGTTATTACTGGTTAAGTTGGGGGAACGGTTCGCAGCATAATTACAACACATCTGCAATAAGATATTATACTGTTAATTCCTCAGAATCAAATCTTGCACCTAATATTACTCTTAACACCCCCGAAAATGAAGCAAACCTGACATATTCATCAATAGAATTCAACTGCTCGGCAACAGACGATTCTGGATTATCAAATATTACTCTTTACCTTGATAACCCTCAAGGTGAAAGTGAAATAACAAACTTTTCAGTTTTCATATCCAACTATTCAGTCTGGAGTTATAATGATTCCAATTATTCGCTAGCTGATGGGTGGTATAATCAAAGCTATAACTATTCTGCCTGGCCCTCTGGAGCAGCATACCTATCGACTTCCGGAGAGACTACTGGTGTTGGACACAATACAACCCTCGCTCAGACTGGGGCGCCTGCGTACCTGATGTATTATTTTAGAAATACATTCAATATAACTAATGCTTCAAGAGTTATCAATATGACTTATGAGATTGACTATGACGATGCTTATGCCGTCTGGATAAACGGGATAATGGTTAATACTAGCAACTGGAGTTGCAATTGGAGTAACTTTAATTCATACTGCCAGCCATTACACAATAGCATGATTGACGGATCGGGCTCCTCAACACCTAATTATCCTAAAACAAGACTGAATTCAACCCAGCTCGCCTCTTTAGTTGATGGGGAGAATTATATTGCAGTTGCGACTAAGCAAAATGCCGCAGGAAGTTCTGATACTGCATTTATGATGTATATGTATGGATATGAAAATCATACTAACACAAACTCAAACTCCCTCTTAGCAAATCAGACAAATAGTATAACTGGAACTAGCAACTCTACAATATTTTATCTGAATTTAACAAACACCAGCTATACTTGGAATTGTCTTGCCGGCGACCTACAAAATAATATATCATTTGCGTTATCAAATTTCACTTTTAACGTAAGCACACCAATAAGTCCTATTCCTGATTTAGCTCCAAATGTTTCTCTTAACAGTCCTGCTAATGCATCAATTACAGCAAATACTTCTATAACATTCAACTGCTCCGCGACTGATGAATCTCAATTAACAAATATTACTCTTTATGGAAACTGGACAGGCACATGGGATGCAAATTCGTCATCTGAAATAAACGGAACAAGTAATTATTCGATATTCAATATCAATTTAACATCAAATGGAACATATTCATGGAATTGCAGAGCGTGTGATAATGCAAGTAACTGCTCTTTCGCATTAAATAATTACACATTAACATTAAACACATCTTACTCCCCTCCGATTATTCTCCCCATGTGGTGCGGGCTTCATCCAATGCACACCACATACAGCGATGGCACAATGAGCCCTGACCAGTATACAAATAACGCTAAAGAGTATTTTGATTGCGCAGGAACAAATGACCATGATACCTCCTTGGATCAAACAGAATGGACAGACTGGATTAACAGAGCAAATGCAAACAATACAGACAACAACTTTACATATTTCTTTGGAACAGAGTGGAGTGGAAGCCAGCATATCTATTATATAACACCAAATCCATCCTACACTCAAAGAGATGCTGGAGATGCTGACTTTAATACAGTCTCAGAATTAGCCGCCTGGTTACTCCAAAACAATAGTGTTGCCCAGCATAACCATC
>CAYUUH010000187.1:0-2508 GCA_964447855.1 uncultured Methanosarcinales archaeon
CAGAGGTAATATTGACAAAAGTCCAGTTGTATCTTGAAGCAAAGTTGTTAGCTGGTGTTGGGCTCACAAAAGATATTATCGGTATTGATGCCAATGATTGTATTGCAGCGTAAACATCAATCCTGGAATACCACCTGCTGCTTGCTGAGTCATATACTCTAAATCCAGTGTCATTTAGCACATCTTCTATTGCTCTTGGGTCCATGTCAGAGCCGTTTTGCAGCCTTACAAACTGCTTGATTAATGCAGCTGCTCCTGCAACATGGGGCGTTGCCATTGAAGTGCCTGTCATGACCGTATAACTTCCATCGTTATATGGTGCATATATAGTGACTCCTGGAGCCATTAAATCAAGTATCGGACCTCTGTTATGAGCAGTATATACCGCATCTGCATCGTTAACAGAGCCAACTGGAGTTGCATTCTCAACGCATGCTGGAGAGCTTATTCCGGTTGTGAAGCCAAGGTTTCCTGCAGCAATTGAGACAAGAACTCCCTGGCCAACAGCAGAATTGACAAAAGAGGCTGTAGAGATGCCATTGCAATAAGTTGTGTACGGCCCTCCGCCGCCAATGCTTATAGTTATTACAGAAATATTGTATTTAGTTGCATTGTCTGTGCACCAGTCAATTCCTTTATTTATATCACTTGTTGAGCAGCTTCCAGAAGAATTACATACCTTGATTGCAACAATATTGGCATCCTTTGCAACACCCGGATATAAGCTGTAATTTCCTGCAGCAATTCCTGCACAATGGGTGCCTTGGCCATTATCATCCTCTGCGCTTGCGTCTTCCAACTGATTATTTGGGCAGCATCCTCCGCTTCCAAGGTCAGTTATAGAGCAATAACAATACTGGTCAAGTATTTTATCCTGGAAAGCAGAATGGTCTGTGTCAATTCCAGAATCTACCACACATATTGTTTCTCCTTTCCCAGTTATGTTGGTGTTGTTAAGCACTATCTTGTATACATCATCTGCATTTATCTGAGGAACACTTGAGGTAAGGGTTATATGCATAGGAGTATCGTAATAGATTCCCTGCACGTCTGGGTTATTCATCAGTTTCTCAAGGCCTGATTTTGTGAGTTTTCCTGAGAATCCATTTGCAGTAGAATAGCGATGGTTAAGCTTGATGTCAGGAGCTGATTCAATAGAAAGATTATCTGAACGTTGCTCTAAAGACAGCCTAGATAATACCTTATCCTGCTGGTTCCTTATCATATCTTTCCTTGATTCAAGAGCTTGTTCCCTGAACTGTTTCACGCTTTCTGATGAAGTGGACAAAGCCCTTGTTCTTGGAGCTCTCACAGTTCCATCTTTAAGCATAACTATAACCGGAACCTCATCGCCAGACTCAAGAGCATCTTCTACCTCTTTATCCACGTGCACAGCTTCAACTACTGCAATTAACAGCAATGAAACCATCAGCAACAGCAAAAGCCTACTTTTCATTCTCAACCTCTTTTTTCATGAAGTTCTCAATCTGCCTTGAGATTATGATTCCTGCATCCTTGCAGCGCTTAGAATACTCAGAATAAACCTTTTCGTCAATATTTAGGGAAATTATCTTTTTTGGCACGTTATATAAGGTTATATAATCTTATTTAAGATTATATTTTTCTATTTATTTATATTTATTCTTATTTAACCTTATATAAGAAGGCATATTTAAACTTTTCGCTTATGTCCAGACACTTACGCCGTCATTGGTTAGTGTTCCGGAACTTATGCCTCTTCCTATATTGAAAGAGCCTTCATTTATTACTTCCCCTAGAACATCAAACAGGGTTCTTGATCTCCTGTACTCTGCTATCTCTGCTGTTATGTTAAGCTGTTTCTCTATGAATTTTATTGCGTCTTCTTTTCCTCCAAGCTCATCAACAAGGCCAAGGTCTTTTGCTTCAGCCCCAAGGTAAAATGCTCCTGTGGCAATCTCCTCAACCTTTGATTTTGAAAGGCCTCTGTTCTCTGCAACGCTTTCTATAAAGTAAGAGTGTATCAGGTCAAGCTTTGCCTGGAAAATCTTTCTTTCGTCGCTTGTTAATTCTCTTAATGGGCTTCCCATGTCTTTGTACTTTCCTGCAACTAGCCTTTGGTAAGTGACATTGTGGTCTTCAAGGAATCCTGCAAACTCAAGGTAAGAGGAAAGAACTCCAATTGAGCCAGTTATTGACATCTTATTTGCGATGATGTGGTCTGATGCAGATGCAACCCAATATGCTCCAGAAGCACCAACTTCCCTTATAAGGGCAACTGTTGTCTTGTTTGACTCCTTTACTGCAGCTGCTATCTCTTCAGATGCAACTGCTGAGCCTCCTGGACTGTTAATGTCTAAAAGGATTGCCTGAATCTTTGGATTATCATTTGCCTTCTGTATGAACTCAACTATATCCTCTGATGATGCACTTGTTTCTCCCCAGCCTGATGCAGCATCAACACCTCTAGGGCCTTTCACTGGTATCATGGCTATGTTTCCTGGAAGGAACTGGACATCTGCCTCAGTC
>CAYUUH010000188.1:0-2501 GCA_964447855.1 uncultured Methanosarcinales archaeon
AGGCTATTGCTATAGGTTGCCCCAAGCTAGATGATATTTAATCTTACAATGATAAAATTAAGTCAATAATAGAGCTTAATGACCTTAACACTATTACTGTTGCAATAATGGAAGTTCCATGTTGTGCAGGACTTTACCGGGCTGTGGAAGAGGCTTTGGATGAAACAGGAAAGAGAATAACTTTGAAGAAGGTCGTCATAGGTATTGACGGTAAGCCAAAAGAATAAGCTTTTTAAACTTCTTTTATTCATATATTCTAAAATGGAATACTCGACACAAAACAAGACTCTATATAAAATATTGTTCAAGCATAGGAACTTATTCATTGATTCTTTTATGATTCTGGCGTCAATCCTTTTTATGGCGCTAATGGCCAACATTAGGGTTCCTTTATGGCCAGTTCCAATCACTATGCAGACATTCGGTGTTTTTGTTTTGGCATTCTTCTTTGGCTCAAAGAAAGGAGCATTGTCTATGCTTGCTTATGTTCTTGCAGGAGCTGTCGGATTTGGAGTTTTTGCAGGATACAAGTCAGGAATGGCTGCTTTGCTTGGGCCTACAGGAGGATACTTAGTTGGGATGGTAGCAGCAGCTTTCTTTGTAGGAATGATGATTGAGTATGGATACGGCAGAACAAAGAAGTCTGTCCTTCTATGCATGACTGTCGGAAGCTTGCTAATCTATTCATTTGGGCTTTTTGGATTAAGACTTTATCTAGGAAATATCGGCCTTTGGAAGCTTTTAATGGCTGGCCTAATCCCCTTCCTTATCGGAGATGCTATTAAGATTTTAGCAGCAGTAGGATTATTCCCTTATTTATGGAAAGGCTCTGAGAAGCTAGCTAATTAAATCAGTATCATAAGAGGTATGCTATGATAGGCTTAACAACCCCGAATTTTTCTTTAGGAGAAGCAATAACAGAAACCAAACCACTTCTTATATTTATAGTCGGAATGGCTATATATTCTGTATTTGTCTTTAAGTTCTACCAATTCCTTGCAAGAAAAGACATATTCAAGATACGCCTCCAGAAATATGCAGACTCTTCTCTGGGAACTCTTCAAAGATTTTTCTCGTGGATACTTTATGTGATAGAATACCTTTTGCTGTTCCCTTTATTTGTGTTCTTCTGGTTTTCAGTGCTTACACTGATTATCTCTTTCCTTTCCAAGAACCAGGATTTTGGGAATATAATGCTTGTTTCAATGGCTCTTGTAGCAGCGGTCAGGATAACTGCATATTATAAAGAAGACCTTTCAAGGGACCTTGCAAAGATGCTCCCATTTGCGCTTTTAGGTGTCTTCTTGGTTGATATCTCGTTCTTTTCGCTGGAGACATCATTAGCTACGATTAATACAGCGCCATCGTTTACCAAGACTATTTTCTACTATTTTGTGTTTGTGGTAATGCTTGAGTTCGTTTTAAGGATAGCTCATGGGATTGTACATCAAATAATGCCTAGGAAGCGTTTTGAACCTCAGGAAGAACAAGCTAAGAGATTAGTTCCGAAAAAATCAAAGTAAGAATCAAAATTAAAAAAAATTAAAAATAAAGAAGAGATTTATTTCTTCTTTCTTCCGCCTCTAGCCATCTTTGCCATGCAGACGTTTCCTGCCTTGTCTACATAGTATAGGTAGCCTGGTTGTCTCTTTATGCCACACTTGTGTAATGTCTCTACCTTCTTTTTGTATGGCTTGCCAGCTCTCTTCATGTTGACTCTTGTGCAATTTCCTTTCTTGTCAACGAAGTATAGCCAGCCTTGTTCTCTCTTTACTCCGCACTTGCATACTACTTTTCCTGCCATTTTAGTTTCCTCCTTGTTTTTTTCTTATTCAATGCTTGAATAAGCGTACACCTGTGAAAACCATAGCCATCCCGTTCTCATTTGCTGCCTGGATGACTTCTTCATCTCTCTGCGCCCCTCCAGGGTGGATAACAGCCTTGATTCCTGCTTTTGCAGCCTCGTCTACTGCATCCCTGAATGGAAAGAATGCATCAGACGACATAACCCCGCCTTCAGCCCTTCCGTTTGACTTGTATTTAGCAATAATCGATGAATCTACTCTAGACATCTGGCCTGCACCGATCCCATAAGCTGTTCTGTTTTTGCAGAATACAACTGCATTTGATTTTACATGCTTGTTAACTTTCCATGCAAACTTTAGGTCTTCAAGTTCTTCCTTGGTAGGCTTTCTTTTCGAAACCACTTTTAGCTCAATAGCATCTACCTCTGGCCAGTTTCTTGTCTGGATAAGCATTCCTCCAACAACCTTTTTCATGTCATACCCTTTGTTGGACTTTGTTAGAGGACCGGTCTCAAGTACACGAAGATTCTGCTTGTTAGCTTTAATCCATTCAAGAGCATCTTTATCATAGCCAGGAGCAATAAGCACCTCTATGAATTTGCCTTTCATAAGCTCGGCTGTCTTAAGGTTGCACTTTCTGTTTAATGCAACTATACATCCGAAAGCTGACATTGGGTCAACATTATATGCATCTTC
>CAYUUH010000189.1:0-2478 GCA_964447855.1 uncultured Methanosarcinales archaeon
TGGTAAGGAGATTTGCCGAGCTTAAGGCTGCTTCCTTGGCTGTCAAAGAACTCAAAAGCAAAGATGCTATCATTTTAGATGGATTCCTTCAGGCTTCTGTCAGCGGGGAAAAAGAGTTTCTTGATGCTCTATACTCAAAGGCAGAGCAAAATGGAGTGATTGTTGCAGGACTTTCAAAGACAACAACTATGATTGCAACAAATGGGGATTCCGTTGTAAATGTCCTAAATAAGATGGCTCCGAATGGCAGATGGTGCTATTATCCGATCGCATCTTTTGATAATGCCTCACACAGGGCTGAAATAATGTTTGCAAAGCTTCACGAGAAATCAAAGTATGTCTTCAGGTTTGAAATATTCAATAAGCAGAAAAGTTATGCTGACAGCGCCCTTGGGGCCCTATCAATGAACTCAAAAGACCCAATATTTGTGGGGTATCCATATGGCCTAGTAGAGTCTGACAGGTTTGCTAGGGTTTCAAACCAGGAAAAAGAGTATTATAGGACAATTCTTATGGCAAAGCTCAGGGGCAGTTGGGATAAGTTAAACATGCTTGATGCCCACGACATACTTGACAGCATAGGCTGATTCTAATCCGCAACGTTTATATACCTATAACATAAAGAAAAATATATGTACGACGTAATAACGGTTGGCTCATCCACAGTGGATGTATTCGCCAAGACCAGTTTTTCTGAACTTATCAAGATAGTCAACAGTAAAGGAGAGAGGGACTTATTGGCATACCCTACAGGAAGCAAGATACTTATTGAAGAGCTTTCTTTCACAACAGGCGGTGGAGCGACAAATACTGCTGTTGCCCTTGCAAGGCTTGGCCATAAGGTAGCATGCCTCACAAAAACAGGCGCAGGGGTTAATTCCGGGAGAATAATCAAAGACCTAAAGAATGAAAAAGTTGATGCGTCTTTGGTAGTGTGCTCAAAAACAGGCCATACTGGCTATTCTATAATACTTGACAGCCTTGAGCATGACAGGACGATTCTTGCTTTCAAAGGCTCTAATAACGAATTAAGGTTCTCAGAGATAAACAAAAACAAGCTGAAGGCTAAATGGTTCTATTTCTCAACCATGATGGAAGAGTCATTTAAGACTATGGAAAAACTTGCAGAGTTTGCCCAAGAGCACGGCATAAAGATTGCTTTCAATGCTTCAGAATACCTTGCAAGAAAGGGCGCAAAATATCTTAGCAATATCCTTTCCAGAACAACATTGTTTGTGTTAAACAAGGAAGAAGCAGCACTTATTGTTGGTGTAGGTGAGGAAAAAGAGCTTCTAAAAAAGATTCATGAGCTAGGCCCTAAGCTAGTAGTTATAACAGACGGAAAAGAGGGCGTCTATGCTTCAGACGGCAAAAACATCTATTTCCTTAAGCCCAATAAGATAAAAGTCGTTGAAACTACTGGAGCAGGAGACGCTTTTGGTTCATCTTTCTTGTCAGGATTAATTAAGAAGAACGATATTAAGTTCGCACTGCAGCTTGCCTCTGCAAACGCAGAGTCTGTCATAACTCACCACGGCGCGAAGAACAAACTTCTCACTCTCAAAGAAGCAATGGCAGCTATCAGAAAACAGCCTGCCAAGATTAAGAAAGTTTTATAAACATTAGATACAGACGATAACCATGGCTCAAGAGCATAAATGTCCTGCTTGTAGCATAAGTATAGAGATAGCCGGCGTTGATGATTATCTAAGCTACATATGCCCTTACTGCGGCCATACAATCCACCTTTAGTTGTTGAATTCTCCCCTTAAACTTTTCATGCTTAAAGAGTTTATAAAAAGATTTTTAAATAGCAATGTCTGTATTAGACTAAAAAGAGGTGTTGTAAGTGAAAAAAGACAAAGATAAAGCTTTCATTCTAGAATTTAATGAACTAGGTATTGAAGATGTGCCATTAGTCGGCGGTAAGAACGCATCACTAGGTGAGATGTACCGCAACCTTACAAGAAAAAAGGTCAATATCCCAAATGGGTTTGCTGTCACAGCCTATGCTTATAGATATCTGCTTGAGAAAGCAGGAATCAAGGATGAAATCAAGGATATACTAAAGGACCTTGATACAAGCAATATGCAGAACCTTGCTGAGAGGGGCCACAAGGTAAGAGAAGTCATAAGAAACGCAGAGTTCCCTGAAGAGCTAAAGCAGTCTATAATAGGCGCATATAAGAATCTGTGCAGGCAGTATAAAATGGCCAATACAGATGTTGCTGTAAGAAGCTCTGCAACTGCTGAAGACTTACCTGATGCAAGCTTTGCAGGCCAGCAGGAAACATACCTTAATATCAAAGGAGAGCATGATCTTATTGAAGCATGCAAGAAATGCTTTGCTTCTTTATTCACCAACCGCGCAATCTCATACAGAAAAGACAAGGGGTTTGACCATTTCTCAATCGCGCTTTCAATTGGAGTTCAGAAAATGGTCAGGAGCGACAAGGCATGCTCAGGAGTTATGTTCTC
>CAYUUH010000190.1:0-2478 GCA_964447855.1 uncultured Methanosarcinales archaeon
AAGGCAGGATGTAAATATTTCGATAAAAGGCCACCCAAGGGTTGAGATAAAGGGATTCCAAGACCTAAAAGCTATTCCAAAGACGATAGAATATGAGGTGAGACGCCAGCTAGATGAGATTGGTAGTTCAAGCAAGAGCAATTCCAAGACCTCAAAGAAACTAGTGCCTCATGTGAGGAAGGCAGAAACTGACTTTACCACATCTTATCTCAGGCCTATGCCTGGAGCAGACAGGATGTATCCTGAGACAGATGTTGCCCCAATATCAATCACAAAAGGGATGCTCGACAGTGTTGAGCTTCCGGAGCTTATCGAGGACAAGATAAAAAATATTGAGAAACAGTATAAGATAAGCTCGCAGCTTGCAGAGCAGGTTGTAAAACAGAATGTAGACTTTGAGCACTATGTAAAAAAATACGGGAAGATAGAGCCAGGGTTTATCGCAAACACACTCATTAATGTTCCGAAGGAGCTTAAGACAAGGTTCAGCCTTGAGCTTGACATTGTAAAGGTTGCTGATGAGGTTTTTGAAAAGCTGAACAAGGGAGATATCACAAAAGATGCTGTCCTTGACATACTTGCTGAGCTTGCAAAAGGAAATAAGGTCGATTATTCCAAATACAAAGGCGCTTCTGTAGAGGATGTTGAGAAAGAGATTGAGGCCATAGTAAAGGCAAAGCCAGGGCTAAGTGTTGGAGGCTATATGGGTCTTGTCATGGCCAAGTTCAAGGGCAAGGTAGACGGCAAAACGGCTATGGAAATCCTGAAAAAATTTGTGAAATAGGCAGATTATATAATTTCTATATACAGACAATAAAACTTATAAATGCACCATTTTTCTGATATTAAAAAACAATAAAATCGGAGGGTGTTTTAATATGGCAAAATGGGTTTATTCATTTGACGAAGCAAAGGGAGTAGGTAAGAATATTCTAGGAGGAAAAGGCGCAAACATGGCTGACATGGTATCTATCGGCCTTCCTGTACCGCCTGGATTCACAATCACAACAGAGGCTTGCGATGCTTATTACAAGAATAATAAGACATATCCTCAAGAGATACTTGACCAGATTGAACAGAAGCTTCAGGAGCTTGAGAAGAAGATGGGCAAGAAGCTTGGTGATGCAAATGACCCATTGCTAGTATCAGTAAGGTCAGGCGCAGCTGTTTCTATGCCAGGAATGATGGACACAGTCCTAAACCTTGGCCTAAACGACAAGTCAGTTGAAGGGCTTTCAAAGAAAACGAACAACGAAAGGTTTGCAGCAGACTCATACAGAAGGTTCATCCAGATGTTTGGGGATGTTGTCATGGGTGTTGAGCACCACAGGTTTGAGGAAGCACTTTCAGGGGTAAAAGCTACAAAAGGAGTAAAGATTGATACTGAGCTTGATGCACAGGACCTAAAGAAAGTAATAGAGAAGTACAAAAAGATTATCCAGGAAGACAAGGGAGAATCGTTCCCTCAGGATCCAAGAAAGCAGCTGCATAAGGCAATTGACGCTGTATTTGGCTCATGGAACAATCCAAGAGCTATCTCCTACAGGAGAATAAACGAAATCAGAGGACTTCTTGGAACAGCAGTCAATGTCCAGTCCATGGTATTCGGAAACATGGGCAACACCTCAGGAACAGGAGTTTCATTCACAAGAAACCCTTCAACAGGAGACAAGGGCCTTTACGGAGAATTCCTGATGAATGCACAGGGCGAAGACGTTGTTGCAGGAATAAGGACTCCGCAGCCAATCATAAAGCTTAAGGAAGTAATGCCTGACTGCTACAAGCAGTATGTTGAGATTTCTGAAAAGCTTGAGAAGAATTACAAGGACATGCAGGACATGGAATTCACAATCCAGGAAGGAAAGCTGTTTATCCTCCAGACAAGGAATGGAAAGAGGACAGCCGCTGCTGCAGTAAAGGTTGCTGTTGACATGGTCAGCGAAGGCCTAATCACAAAGGAAGAGGCTTTGCTAAGGGTTGACCCAAAAACACTTGACCAGCTATTGCATCCACAGCTTGACCCAATTGCAAAGAAGAAGAACGAGCCAATCGCAAAAGGGCTTCCAGCTTCACCAGGAGCAGCTGTAGGCGAGGCTGTTTTCACAGCAGAAAAGGCATTCAACATGGCTGAAGAGGGCCATGATGTTATCCTTGTAAGGACAGAGACATCTCCTGAAGATATTGAGGGAATGAACTCTGCAAAGGGAATCCTTACTGCAAGAGGAGGAATGACCTCTCATGCAGCTGTTGTTGCAAGAGGCATGGGAAAATGCTGCGTAGCAGGCTGCGAGGACATCTCAGTTGACGAGAAAAAAGGCCAGTTCAGTGTCGGAGACCTTGTCATAAAAGAAGGCGAGAAGATGACACTTGACGGCTCAACAGGAGAGGTCTACAAGGGAGAGATACCAGTTGTAGAAGCAGGGCTTTCAGGAAACTTCGCAAAGCTTATGGAGTGGGCAGATGCCACAAGAAAGCTGA
>CAYUUH010000191.1:0-2476 GCA_964447855.1 uncultured Methanosarcinales archaeon
CGTCTTTTATATCCAGGATTGGCACTATCTCGAACGTGAATCCGTGTTTTTCAAACTGGAAATAATCCCTGCTTCCGTGAAGCCTTCGCATAATTGGGAAAAGGCCTTTCAATGTTTTTTCAAGAATATCGGACAGCTGCTCTGACTTGTCCTTGTATTTATTGTAATTAAAGCACACAAAAACATCAGCATCATTTGCATTAACAAGCCAGGTCCCTTTTGCGCCTGAGCCTCCAAGAATGACTTTTGAGTCCTTAATCTTTTTTTGTATGGACTCGACAACAGCATAAATCTTGCCTGAGACCTCTGTTTTCATGGCCTCGTCCGGCTTTATCTCTGCTAAAACCTCTTTTAATAATTTCATAGCGAGAATAAAGCGCAGGTGCTTTATAAATGTTTATGATTTTGAGGAAAAATTTAATAAGCGCACTGCAAAATAGTTTATGTATGATAAAGATAGGCTCGGCAGGAACATCAGGCATGGGATATCCTGAGGGACTGGCATACTGCAGAGGGATTGGCCTCGATGCTTTAGAGGTTGAGTTCACCCATGGCGTGCATATGAACAACGCAACTGCAGAGTCTGTTGGTGAGATTGCAAATCAGAACAAGATAATCCTGTCAGTGCATGCGCCTTACTTTATCAACCTCGCATCAGAGGAGAAGGCCAAGATAGACGCCTCCAAGAAAAGAATTCTTGACAGCTGCGAGCGTGCGCATTATCTTGGAGCGAAATATGTCGTGTTTCATGCAGGATTTTATGGGAAGAGTGAGCGGGAGGATGTTTATTCAATCATTTCAAAAGAAATAGCAGATATTAAGGAGACAATAAAGAAAAACAAATGGAACGTTGTTCTTGCTCCTGAGACAACTGGCAAAGAGTCCCAGTTTTGCGGGCTTGATACTTTGCTGAGATTAAGAAAAGAGCTCAAGTGCGAGTTCTGCATTGACTTCTCGCATATGAAGGCAAGGACACAAGGAAAGATGAGCTATGATGAGATGGTTGATAAGATTAAAGGAATAAAACAGGTTCATGCGCACTTTTCCGGGATTGAGTGGACACCAAAGGGAGAGAAAAGGCATATTCTTACCCAAGACAAAGATATAAAAGAGTTGTTTAACTCCCTCGCTCACTTTAAGGGGGATATTACAATAATCAATGAGAGCCCTGACCCTTTTGGAGACGCTCTTAAGATGAAGAAGATTTTGGAGAAGATGTAATATGGATGATTGCACTAATGAAACGCAGCCAATGAGAACTCCCGACACCGGGAGAATGAGAGTTACTTTAGATACTCTCTTGAAAACAAGAGGCTGGTTTGGTTTCGGAAGCCATGTAAAATCAGCTAAGTTCTTTTTTGGAGAACTTAGGTTAAGGCTTGACCCGGAAGACCCAACTGAATCACACCCTAACTTGTTTGCAACTATAAGGGCTGCCGATGAGGAAAGGGGTCTGCCGAGAGAGTTTATAGACGCTGTGGCAAAGCTTGACGGATACTCTTATGACTACCAAGCATATGCTGATGGCCACCCGCATTATACTCTCTATATAAGCTATAGGGTTTAAGATGAAAAGAATAATACTAGACACTAACTTTTTGATGGCAGTAAGCCAGTTCAAGGTAGACATATTCTCGGAGATAGAGAGAATTGCAGAATTCAAGTATGAAATCTGCATAATCGACAAGACCGCAAACGAGCTTAAATCAATCATGGAAAACGGCTCTGGAAATGAAAAGACAGCTGCAAAGCTTGCATTATCTTTAATCAGGATTAAGGGAATCAAGAAGATAAAAACTGAAGAAGGCATAGTTGATGATTTAATCCTTAAGATTGCGGACAAGGACACGATTGTGGCAACACAAGATATGGAGCTTAAGAGAAGGCTTAAGGAGAAAGATGTTCCTTTGATATTCCTAAGGCAGAAGAAATACCTTGTTTTGGGCTAGGACCCATGAACCAGTACTATCAAGCTTAGAAACTGCCTGGCAATTTCGTAACCTTTATAAACCACTCAGATTTCTCCTGTCTCATCAGTTTAATTGGGAGACTATAAAGATGTTTTATAAGATGCAACTGAAGGACCATATAAGGGTCCCGCCAGACTTATTCGGACTAGACCTTGATGAAGCTATAATCAAGAGAATAAAATCTAAATATACTGGATTTATCTCAAAGGATATTGGAGTTGTTATTGATGTTTCTGAAGTAGACAGCATAGGCGAGGGCATAATAGTTCCAGGAGACGGAGCTTCTTACTATGACGTCACCTTTAAGCTTATCACATTCAAGCCAGAGCTTCAGGAAGTAGTGATGGGCAAGATAAGGGATATAGCTGATTTTGGAGCATTTATGACCTTGGGTCCAATAGACGGTATGATTCATATTTCACAGACAATGGATGATTTTGTAAGCTTCAGCAAGGATAAGACCCTTGGCGGAAAAGAGAGCAAGAGAGTGCTAAGGGTAAATGATG